>JAIULZ010000012.1 GCA_022565805.1 Balneolales bacterium | reverse complement strand
AACCCCGGATGGAGGACTCCGCGAAGCAGTCCGGAATCCGGGGATATGAAGAAACGACAAGTAAGCCCGAGCCGGGATGTTTTTGAAATCAGTGAATCTGCCGAGGGCAACGTTCTAAACACATCTAAGTGATAATCTCACATGAGTATGTCGCCCATAACTAAATTATAGGCTATCAAATTGAAGGTTTAAAATCAATTTTGCTGATCCCTCTATTCGAACTGAGACAGTTGAGTTAAACAATGATAATGAGAAGTGCAATAAGTCCCGATTCCGGGCTACAAACCTTTACTTTTCTCTCTCTGTGAACCTCCTTAACCACTGTGGTTAATTAGCCGGTTTTGGGGATTACTTCCTTTCAGAATCGCTAATCACCTCGAATAAAAGCTATTGACTTAATCTTTGAAATAAAGCATCTTAGCGTATGTTAACAGTGTTAACCCGAATGCGCTTTTCCTGGCAGTCGAATGTTTCTGATTCTTTCTGAAAACTACTTATGATTATGAGCCGGCTTCACATTTTTGATTCGAAATTTCGGGTGATTGTTGTACAGAAAACTACTAACCGACAGTATTGACCAAAATATTTATGGATTCAGATAAAAGCAGGCAGCCGGTATTTGTAGCCGGTGTTCGCACCCCCTTTTTGCGTTCGGGCACAGAATTTAAAAACCTGATGGCATACGATTTGGCCCGTTCGGCTATTGCCGGTTTAATTAGTAAAACGGGCATAGCGGCCGGCGATCCGGATGCAACTATTTTGGGTACTGTTATTCAAGAAGTTCGTACCGCAAATCTCGCAAGAGAAGCAGCTTTGGCTGCTGGAATCCCGAATAATGTGCCTGCTCATACGGTTAGTATGGCGTGTATTTCTTCAAACCTGGCGATGTCTCAGGCATGCGATGCTATTCGCCTTGGGCGCGCTTCTATGGTTGTTGCAGGCGGCGCCGAAACTATGTCGGATGTTCCTATTCGCGTATCCCGCAAGCTCCGCGCAAAACTGCTCGAATCCAGAAAGTACAAGAGTCCGCTTGAATATACGAAGCTGCTAAAAGGGTTTAAATTTTCGGATCTGGCTCCCGAGCTTCCGGCTATAGCCGAGTTTTCTACGGGCGAAACGATGGGCGAAAGCTGCGATAAGCTGGCGGCTCAGTTTGGGGTAAGCCGCTCTCAGCAGGATTCTTTCGCTGCCGCATCCCACAAAAGAGCCGCAGCCGCCTGGAAAGACGGGTTTTATGATGATGAAGTTATTCCGGTTGCCGCAGGCTCCAAAAATAATCCGGTTGGTTTCGACAATGGTATTCGCGAAGATTCCGAACCCGAAAAGCTGGCTAAGCTTCGTCCGGCTTTTGTAAAGCCATTTGGTACGGTTACGGCTGCAAACGCGTCTTTTTTAACGGATGGCGCTTCTGCCTGCCTCATAACTTCGGCTTCTGCAGCTGAGAAAAAAGGTCTTAGGGCACGGGCAGCTATAAAAGATTATGTTTTTGTATCTCAAGACCCGGTTCATGAGCTGCTGCTGGGTCCGGCTTACGCGCTGCCGGTTTTGCTTTCAGCAAATAATCTCACGCACAAAGATATTGATGTATTCGAGTTTCATGAGGCCTTTGCCGGGCAAATACTGGCTAATCTCGAAGCGCTTGCTTCCGATAAGTTTATGAAAGCAGTTAAGGGAAATAAACTGTCTGCTTTTAACATGCCGATGGAGCGCTTTAATACCAAAGGCGGCTCTTTGTCTATCGGGCACCCCTTTGGCGCAACGGGCACGCGTTTGGTTAGTACAGCGGTAAAAAGATTGGAGCAGGAAAACGGCCGCTTTGCCGTTGTGGCCGCATGCGCCGCCGGCGGACAAGGCCATGCCATGCTTATTGAGCGCCTTCCCTGATCTACCCGAATATATTCGACAAATCTCCCAAATGGGAGCATCTATAAAATCGGTCTGAAATCAGGCCCGCTAAATTAACTTCATAAATTCTTTCTCAGATGTCTGTACAGATACAAAAAGAAAATGGCTTAGCCTGGATCGTACTGGATAAACCAGGCGATAAAGTAAATATTTTGGATAAAGAGCTGATCGAAGGCTTCAGCAGGCTGCTCGACGAATTGCAGACCGATCAAGAGTCTAAAGCCGTGGTTTTTATAAGCGGGAAAGACGAAAACTTTATTGCCGGTGCCGACATTAGCATGTTCGACACCTTTTCGACCAAAGAGGAATTTGCGGAATTCATAAAAAAAGGCACAGATTTACTGGATCGCATAGAAAGTTTTCCTAAGCCGGTTATTGCTGCAATAAACGGAAGCTGTATGGGAGGTGGGCTGGAGCTCGCTCTTGCCTGTCATTATCGGATTTTTACCGATGATGCATCAACTAAATGCGCGCTTCCTGAAGTCCGGTTGGGTTTGTTGCCGGGAGCAGGTGGCACGCAGCGTCTGCCTAAAACAGTCGGTTTGCCAAATGCGCTCGACATGATGCTAACCGGTAAAACAATTTATCCGCGTCAGGCTAAAAGAATGGGGCTTGCCGATCTTGTAACTCATCGGTTTGGCTTGAGACAAGCCGCAGAGTGGGCCGCAGCTGAGCTTGCAAGCGGGCGTTTCAACCGCAAGCCATTAAAAGGTATGGCACGTTTGCTAACCCATACGCCGCTTCGTGCCCTTGCCTTTAAAGAAGCCCGCAAAACGGTTCTTAAACAAACAAAAGGAAATTATCCCGCTCCTTTAAAAATTATTGAAAGTGCGGCAGCCGGGTTGAGGCTATCCCGCTCAAAAGGTTTCGAAACCGAAAGAAATCTGTTTACCGGGCTGGCCTTTACGCCCGAATCTGCTTCGCTGCGGAGCTTATTTTTTGGGATGCAGGCCGTAAAGAAAAACCCATCATCGGTTAAAGCAGAACCGGTTGAGCGTATCGGTATGATTGGTGCCGGGCTTATGGGTTCCGGAATCGCAGATGTTACCGCAGCCGGCGGTATACGCGTAGTGTTAAAAGACCGCGATGAAGAATCGGCATTTAAAGGAGCCGGGCTCATCAAAAAAGAAGCCGAGAAAAAAGTTAGTAAGCGTATTCTTTCCCGCTTTCAGGCCGACGCCTTCCTTGCGCGCATATTTCCCACGGGGAAAGCCACAGACCTTGCCGGAATTCCGCTTGTTATAGAAGCCGTTTTTGAAGATTTACAGCTCAAGCACCGCATCATTCGCGAAATAGAAGCCGTTTCTCCCGACGTTATTTTTGCCAGCAACACTTCTTCACTGCCCATAAGCGATATTGCAAAAGGAGCAAAGAAACCGGAAAATGTAATCGGTATGCACTATTTCAGCCCGGTTCAAAAAATGCCGCTGCTCGAAATAATCGTAACAGAACAAACTTCCGACCGTGCGCTTTCTTTGGCCTACGAAATCGGATTAAAGCAGGGAAAAACCATTATTGTAGTTAAAGACGGTCCCGGCTTTTACACCACCCGAATCCTCGCGCCATTTATTAATGAGGCGCTGCTGTTGCTCGAGGAAGGCGCTGCAATAGAAGATATTGAGAAAAGCCTCACCGGCTTTGGTTTTCCGGTTGGTCCGATTGCGCTTATCGATGAAGTCGGTATTGATGTTGCGGCTCATGTGGGCGAAGTGCTTTCCCCGATGTTCAAGGCAAGGGGTGCCAACCCAAGTACAGCAGCTACCAAAATTTATGGTGAGGGAATTCTGGGCCGGAAAGGCGGCAAAGGATTTTATAGCTATCCGGCTGAAGGTAGCGGCAAGAAAAAGAAAAAAACGACCAATACCGATATTTACCAATTCTTTGGTGGATCTGCGCGCAAGAAAATCGCCTCAGAAGAAATCCGCGACCGTATGGCGCTCATCATGGTAAATGAAGCTCTCCTCTGCCTGGAAGAAGGAATTCTTTCCTCGCCAAGAGACGGAGATCTTGGAGCCGTATTGGGGTTAGGGTTCCCGCCATTTCTGGGCGGGCCATTCCATTGGATAGATCAGTTTGGCGCCGGTAAAATAAGCGATATGCTGGGTAATTTGAAGCAAAAGCACGGCCCGAGATTTAAGGCCGCAAATATTTTGGCTGAATATGCAAAAGATGGGAAGAAATTCAGATCCTGATATGTGAGATCCTGTTTTTTAGGGTGATGAGCGCTGAGGCGGATTTGAGCGAACAGAAATGGACTATGGAATTCTTTACTCTCAGCCGCTCCAAATTTATTGGTGAGTTTAGAGATACTGCCTGCTGGCAAAAAGGAAAGTCCAAAAATGGTAGTTAAAGAACCAGAAAGTTTTCCAAAGCCTCCTGCCATTGAAAAGATCATAAAAATTACTGAAACGTTATACCGCTATATTTTGCTTAAGTGTTGGCATGAATAGATCAGCATCAGGCCATAGAATTATTTTAATGCATTTTTGCAATAGCGCCGGAAATCAATCAGCACAAAGTAAAAGCTACATCCCCACAATCTTTTGAGTACTATACAGGCAGGCTCGCCGGCAACCCCGGTGATAAAGAATCCCAATCTGCACATTATATTTTGTATCACCCTTACGGCAATAATGGGGGTTTCGAGCATAACGCCGGTGCTGCCTATGGTGGCAACGGTATTTGATATTTCTGTAGGCCGGGCAGCCTTGCTCATCACAATTTTCACCCTGCCGGGCATGGTGCTTACCCCGGTACTTGGCATGCTTGCCGATATGATAGGGCGAAAAAAAGTGCTCGTGCCTTCGCTGTTTCTGTTTGGAGTGGCCGGTTTTGCATGTTCTTTTGCGCAAACCTATGAGCAGCTTTTGTGGCTACGGTTTATGCAGGGCATTGGCTCTGCAGCTATAGGAGCGCTTAATGTAACAATGGTGGGCGACCTGTTTTCTGGTAATCAGCGCGCGGAAGCTATGGGGTATAACTCGGCAGTACTCAGTATTGGGGCTACGATTTATCCCGCGGTTGGCGGTGCACTCGCCATAATAGGATGGTATGCACCGTTTTATTTGCCTCTATTGGCTATTCCAACCGGGATTTTGGTCATATTCATGCTCAAAAACCCCGAACCTGGAGCATCACCCAGCTTTTCGCGCTATATCTTGCGCGTGTTCAACAGTTTAAAAAACAAGCGGTTGATGCTTTTGTTTGCGGCTACGATGGCTTCTTTCATACTGCTGTACGGGCCATTACTAACAATGCTTCCTTTTTTGATGGAGGAGCGCTTCACCGATTCGGCATTTTTTATAGGATTAATGCTTTCAGCAGTGTCTGTTTCCAATGGAATTGCATCATTTAATTCGGGTCGGCTTTCAAGGAAATTTCATCCCGAATCGTTGGTAAAAACATCGTATGTTTTGTATACATCAGCATTGTTGCTCATCCCGTTTTTACCAAATATATACTGGCTGGTTGTTCCGGTATTGCTTTATGGGGTTGGTCAGGGACTAAACCTTCCGGTACTCATAACCCTGATTGCCGGCGAGGCAAGGCTCGAAAACAGAGGTGCTATAATGTCGCTAAATGGTATGGTGATAAAAATTTCGCAAACCATCTCGCCGGTGCTAATGAGTCTCATTTATTTTGCAGGTGGTTTCAAGGGCGTATATATCGTATCGAGCCTGCTTGCGATGTTTTTTTTCATCTTAATGTACCTTTTGCTTAAGCCGGCTTCTGTTGGTTCTGCAAATCCAAATACGTTATCTTAGCAGTTAAAAGCTCTGGCCAAAATATGTTTTAAAAAGGTATGGGCAGGGTATACATTCCGGCAGTTTTTTTGTTCTTTAAAAAAATGCCTTACAGATATCAATTTTAATTTTACGCATAAATTTACTTATGGATATAATCTTACTCGCAGGTGATCCGCAGGGGGGAAGCCCGTTTGCATCCTTCATATTTTTAGGACTCATCTTCTTCATTTTTTGGTTTTTCATTATTCGTCCTCAAAGCAAAAAGCAGAAAGAAATACAGACAAAAGTAACAGAGATGAAAAAAGGAGACAAGGTAGTAACTTCTGGTGGTATGCTGGGCGTATTGCATAGCAATGATGAAGAAACAGTTCTTATTGAAGTCGACAAAGATGTGAAAGTAAGAATACTAAAGAATGCTATTGTGGATGTGAATCCTAATAAATCACCGAAATAAACGAAATATTTGCGGCCGGACCGGTAATGAACCACCGGCGCCGGCTGTTTGTTAGTAGAGATATACAGTTTTACTGCTAAAGTCGGCACTATAACATACCATACCAAGCTGTTCCTGTAAAGAGAAACAAGCACCAGAAATCCGGCACTTCTAATAGAGAAATCAGGTAATACACTACATACCCATGGCAGACATCAAATTTGATACTATAGAATCGGCTATTGAAGACATCAGAAACGGTAAAATCGTTATTGTTGTAGACGACGAAGACCGTGAAAACGAAGGCGATTTTGTGATGGCTGCCGAGATGGTAACCCCAGATGCCGTTAACCTGATGGCTACACACGGTCGTGGTCTTATCTGTGCGCCGGTTACCAGAGAACGCGCTTATGAGCTTAATCTGGAGCGCATGGTGCAGGACAATACCGACAGCATGAAAACTGCTTTCACTGTTTCTATAGACTACAACAAAGGAACCACGACCGGTATTTCTGCTGCCGACCGCGCAATTACGCTTAAAGCGCTCATTCGCAAAGATTCAAAGCCATCTGATTTTAACAGACCCGGCCATATTTTCCCACTAATTGCAGCTGAGGGCGGTACACTTCGCAGAGCAGGACACACCGAAGCGGCTGTTGACCTTGCGCGCCTTGCGGGTCTTTTCCCGGCAGGAGTTATTTGTGAAATTATGAACGATGATGGTACAATGGCCCGACTGCCAGACTTAGTGCCAATCGCCCGCAAATTTGGCATGAAGCTCATCACTATAAAAGATCTTATTGCCTATCGTACGCAGAAAGAATCTCTAGTACGGGAAGTTATAAATATTAATTTACCAACGGTTTATGGTTCATTTCAGCTGTATGCCTATGAAGAGCGCCTCACCGGAGGCACACATCTCGCTCTGGTAAAAGGAAGCTGGAACGAAGATGATCCTGTGCTTGTGCGGGTACACTCATTATGTGTTACAGGAGATATTTTTGGATCAAAGCGTTGCGATTGTGGTGATCAGCTACATCGTGCTTTAATTAATATCGAGAAAAATGGTTCCGGTATTCTTCTTTATATGAATCAGGAGGGCAGAGGTATTGGTCTTGTAAACAAGCTAAAAGCTTACAAGCTTCAGGAAGAAGGCATGGATACTGTTGAGGCCAACGTTGCCCTGGGCTTTAAACCCGACCACAGAGACTACGGCGTAGGTGCACAAATCTTAAGAGATCTGGGTGTTCGTAAAATGAAATTAATGACCAATAACCCAACCAAACGGGTAGGTTTACAAGGGTATGGGCTCGAAATTACCGAGCAGGTGCCTATACAAATAGATCCATATCCGGAAAATGAAAAGTACCTTAATACCAAGCGCGACAAAATGGGGCATCAACTGCCGGGAAATGCACACAAGCCCGATGGTTTTCTTGAATCCATCAAAAGCGGGAAATAATTCCTAACGTTTTTATGTATTTTATTTTTTATTGTTTAAACAGCTAATCTAAAGAAAATATAGTCGCTTGAATGAACACAACAGAAGGGTAAAGTAGGGTTTAAACGGCCTATAATAAAATTAATTTGGTTTTCTAATAGCATCAGTGTATATTTGAAATGCGCTCAAGTAGCGTCTCTCTTGATGAATAGTTTAAGGCTTCGTATCTGAAAAATGCGAAGCCTTATTTTTTTCCTTAACTATAGAATCGTTCAAGCGGTAGCTTCAGCCGGATTTTATTTCAAGAAAAGGAAAAAAAATTTGCCTTTCCGTAACTATTGTCTCTTTGCATCGTAACAGGAATGTTTTATTATCTCAAAAACAACTACCTGATTATGCATAATCCCTGAAAATTTTATACTATATCGTGTTTTGGTTAAATAGTGGTTGTTAAAAGCCGACAAACAGGCATAGCGGATAACGAAACAAATCTTATTTATGAAATAATCCATGAGTACATTTTCTATATCTAAAAAACAGCAGGAAAGCGTTCATATTCTCCAGCTACACGGCGAATTAGATGCCCATACTGCGCCGGATCTCGAGCAGGAAATCCTGAAACTGATGGATAGTAAGTGCTATAATATTGTCGTTAACTTTAGTACACTCGACTACATTTCAAGTGCAGGTCTTGGTGTTTTCATGGCATATATCGAAGAATTGAGAGATTTGGGCGGAGATATCAAATTAACGGATATGAAACCCAGCGTCTACAATGTCTTCGATCTCCTTGGCTTCCCCACCCTTTATGATATCGTAGACGCTGAGCAACAGGCTGTTGCTAAGTTTATAAACACCGAATAGCTGAGGTTTACTTGTCCGATAATCAAACATATTGTATGGATGTAAGCGCAATGACCGAAAATCTGCAGAGCGTTCGGGACTTTGTTGTTTCGCATGCCCGAAAGCATGGTTTTCCGGATTCCGAGACAGAAGAAATACGACTTGCCGTAGACGAAGCCATGACGAATGTGATCAAGCATGCCTACGAATACGACAGCAGCAAGCGAATTTATGTTTCGGTTGGCTCAGATCATGAAAATTTCTGGGTTGCGATACAAGATACCGGGCAGGCCTTCGACATTAGTAACTACATAGAACCTGATGTGGCAGAACGAGTGCGCCAGAGAAAAAAAGGCGGAGTCGGTGTCTATCTCATCAAAAAACTTATGGATAAAGTTGAATACAGCACCGGAAGAACCGGCAACGAAATTCGGCTTATAAAAAAACTCTGATCTTCTGCCTCAGGAAAAGAAACATATCGAGCATTTTAAAAGTCGCTTCGAGCTTAAAACGCTGCTCGATACCAGCCGTATGCTCATCGAGTCTCACGACACCGACTTTATTCTAAATAATCTGCTGCTTATTGTAATGGGCAAACTGATGGTGCCTAAGGCCGCCATTTTGCTGGTAAACTATCAAAGTAACCGCTTAAAAGCGGGCAGATGTAAGGGCAGGCTGCCCTTTAGCGAGGGAGATTCATGGGATCCGGCAGTTAAAGAGTTGCCTTACGATAAATCGCTCTACAGCGCCGCAGAATTGGCCACGCAACTCCCCGAAATAGTAAACAGCGCGGGCTTTTCTCATTACTTCCCCATTCGCACAAGCAGCGAGCATCTGGGTTATCTTTGTATATCGCTCAAAGCCGGTAAGAGAGAGCACGGGCCCAAAGAACTTGAGTTCATCGAAAATCTGGTTATCATTTTTTCTGTAGCTCTTTCAAACTCGTTTCTTGTAGGTCGACTAAAAAGCACAAACAGAGAGCTGGACGAAAAAGTACAGGAACTAAATACCCTGTTTGATGTGAGCCGTGAGTTTAACACCATGGTAGATCGTAGCCAGATGCTAAATGTGTTTCGGTTTACGCTTATGGGGCAGATGTTCATTAAAAAGTTTTTCCTGCTCATGTGCGTAGATAAACAGCCGTTTATGGTTGTGCAGCATGGTGTTAAAGGCGAAATGAATCTAGCCTCAAAGAGCAAGCTGTTGGAAATGGAAGATGAGTGTATCGAGGTTAGCTCACTCGCCGATGCAGATCCTTTCCTTACGAAAAATGAAATCTTTGCTTTAGTAAGAGTTCGTTTTCAGGATGAAACAGCCGTCTTGGGTATTAGCGAACGCATGAACCGCATGCCCTATCGCGAATCTGACTATAACTTTCTTATCTCGCTGGGAAACCTGGCTTTTCTTTCGATCCAGAAAACATATCTGCTTGAAGAAAGAATAGAAAAAGAACGCATGGAAGAGGAGCTTTCCATCGCACGAACCATCCAAAATACGCTATTCCCAAACCCGTTACCCAAAGTAGACGACTTGGAAATTGCCGCTCTTAATATCCCCTCGCAGCAAGTTGGTGGCGATTATTATGATGCGCTTATATCCGGCAAACGATATTTGTATACCGCTATTGCAGATGTAACCGGTAAAGGAATTCCGGCTTCGCTTCTTATGGCAAATCTGCAGGCCATGATTCACGTGCTTTCCCCTCTGCAGCTCCCGCTAGACGAAACCACGGGAAAGGTAAACGATATTATGTTTAAGAATACGCCAAGCGACAAGTTCATAAGCTTTTTCTGGGGGAGATTAGATACTGGCACCCGATTATTTGAGTATTGCAATGCAGGTCATAATCCACCAGTGCGCTGGAACCAGCAGACCCAAAAAACGGAACTTCTATCTGCAGGAGGAATGCTGCTGGGCGCCCTCAGTACTATGATGCCCTATGAGCAGGGTTCTTTTTATCTGCAGCAAGGCGATGTTGTTGTTATGTTTACCGATGGTATTAGTGAAGCTATGAATGAGGAGGAAGAAGAATTCGGGGAAGAGCGAATCGCGTGGCTACTGGAAGAAAATCATCATAAGTCGGCTGCCGAAATACAGAGTATTATTTTAGAAGAAGTGCGGGTATTTTGCAATGGAAACTATGGCGATGATGTTACTATGCTTATTTTAAAGGCCGAATAAACGCATTTTCTGTTTCAGCAAAGATCCGTTTATTAGATTCATGAACTCAGGATTTGCCATCCTTTTCAACGCTTTTCGCCTTATAGCAAAATATGCCCCAAGAGATTACTGCCGAACCCCTTCCTGAACTCTATACAGATTCGTTAACAAGACGTTTGTACGCCAACGACGCGTCTATGTACGAAGAAATGCCTGGCGCGGTATGTTATCCGGAGTCAGCGGCAGATATACAGCAGCTTATAAGAGCAATTCATAATGCCCGAATTCCTCAACGTTCAATAACGGTGCGGGCAGCCGGAACAAGCCTTGCAGGCCAGACAACCGGCGGCGGTATTATCGCTGATATTTCCCCAAACATGAATCGCATTCTGTTTATTGATGCTTCCCGAAAAGTAGCTCATGTACAGCCGGGAGTAATCCGGGATTCGCTAAACAGAGAGGCAGCCTCATACGGTATCAAGTTCGGACCCGATACCTCAACTACCAATCGCTGCATGATTGGCGGTATGATAGGCAACAACTCGGCCGGCTTATATTCTGTGAAGTATGGTTCGGTTCGTGATCACATCATAGAAATTGAAGCAGTACTTTCCGATGGCTCAATGGCTGTTTTTGGTCCGCTTGATGATGCAGGACTGAAAGGAAAATGCGATCAGGAAAATCTGGAAGGTAATATCTACCGGGAAATGCTGGCATTGCTGCAAAAGCACAAAAAGCTAATCCAGGCTTCTTTTCCGCATCCGGAAATTATTCGGCGTAATACAGGCTATGCGCTCGATAAGCTGTGCGAGATGCATCCGGTTACTGCGGGAGGCCGGCCGTTTAATTTGGCAGAACTGCTGTGCGGGAGCGAGGGCACGCTGGCGTTTATCTCAGAAGCGGTTCTTCGAATGGTGCCGATAGAAAAACATAGAGTGCTGCTAATTCCTCACTTCGCAAGCCTGGATGAGGCCATGCATGCTACCGTAGATGCCGTAGCTTTCAATCCGGCCGCAGCAGAACTAATAGATGATATTATCCTGAAAGCTACCGAAGGAAATCTGGAGCAGCGTCAAAACCGGTTTTTCCTGCAAGGAGATCCTAAGTGTCTGCTCATCATAGAGTTCGAGGGCGACGATCCCGAAGAGTTACTTGCTCAGGCCGCTGCTCTTGCTGCAAGGCTTAAAGAAACAGGAAAAGGGTATGCGTTTCCATTATTAACGGATGCCGATGAAATGCGTCGCGTTTGGGATCTGCGAAAGGCAGGATTGGGATTATTGATGGGCCTTGGAGATGATGCCAAAACGCCCACATTTGCCGAAGATACCGCCGTTCGCGTGGCCGACTTGCCCGCCTATATTCAAGACTTTCAGGAGCTTCAGAAAAAGTATGAAACTAACTGCGTTTTTTACGCGCACGCATCGGTAGGAGAACTGCATTTACGGCCTTCTATTGATATTTCTAATGAAGCCGGGCGCAAAAAGATGATGGCGATGGCAGAAGAAATTGCGCTTCTGGTAAAAAAATACAGGGGTTCACTCTCCGGAGAGCATGGAGACGGAAGAGCGCGGTCTCCCTACATACCTTATGTTTTAGGTGAAGAAGCGGCGGAGTTGCTTAGTGAGGTTAAAAAAATATGGGATCCGGCTTCGGTTTTTAACCCGGGGAAAATAACGGAACCAAAACCTATGAATGCAGGTCTAAGGCCTGTTTCTGAGATCGGTAGCGAGGAGTTTATGCCTGTTTTCAGCTGGAAAGACGCCGGTGGTTTTAATGGCGCCCTGCAGCTTTGTAACGGAGCCGGCGCCTGCCGGAAGCGGAGCGAGAGCGGCGGCACGATGTGTCCCAGCTATATGGCAACTTTAAATGAGAAAGACAGCACCCGCGGCAGGGCAAATGTGTTTCGTCAGGTTTTCACGGAAGGAATTACGGATGCCTTTCGCGGTGAAGATGTTAAAGATGCTCTGGCTTTATGCCTGAGCTGTAAAGCCTGTAAGTCGGAGTGCCCGGCTAATGTGGATATGGCGCGCATGAAATCGGAATACCTGAGCCACTGGTACCGGCAGAACGGAACCCCGCTTTCTGTAAAGCTGTGGGCAAATCCCGTTCCAATGCTTAAAATGGCCTCTTTATTTCCTAAACTAAGTAATCGTATCTCCCAGTCTGCGCCCGGTCATTTTGTAGCCGAATCTCTGCTTAATGTTCATCCCAAACGACCGCTCCCCGAGTTTTCAGCCCAAACTTTTTCGAGCTGGCTCAAAAAAGAAAAAGCCACCGGATTAATTCGTGCATCAAGAGAAAACAAGGGACCGGAAATTATTTTACTGGTTGATCCATTTACAGATTTTCATCATCCAGAGCACGCTATAGACGCAATGGAGGTTTTGGCTGCAACAGGCGGGAGATTACTAAAGCCAGTTGTAGCATCGACCGGAAGAACCTGCATTTCGAGTGGCAAACCAGAGCTTGCAGTGCCTGTTCTTGAATCGCTGCTTCAATCGCTGCTTGAAAAAGTGAATGCCGGTGCATTTGTTGTGGGGCTCGAGCCATCAGAATTACTCACTTTGCGAGACGAAATGGTTTTACTTTTGCCGGATGAAATATTAGAATACGCCCGAAATGTGGCAAAAAAAGCGCTCTTATTTGAAGAAATGATGGAGGTACTTTTCGAGCAAAGCGGGAAAAAGCCGGAGTTTAATGCACGTAAAATTCCGGTATATGTTCACTCACACTGCTATGTAAAAGCGCTGTCGAATACGAGCTCTCTTGAAAAGCTTCTTCTTAAGTGCGGGTATGTGCCCAAAATGGCTGATACCGGCTGCTGTGGCATGGCGGGTAGCTTTGGCTATCAAAAAGAAACGTATGATTTATCTATGCAAATTGGCAATCAGCGACTTTTTCCTGCCATACGGGAGCTAAATGAAAATACTCTAATTTGCAGCCATGGTTTTTCGTGCAAACATCAAATCTATGATGGTACAGGCCGAAAAACACATCACCCCGCACAATTAGTAAAAATGGCTCTGAAAAACGGAATATACGACGCTTACCGGGGCTAAAATAAATGCTGCCTTAACGGGAAGGTGAAATCCTGCAGGCAGCCGAATGCGGTTATCTTAAGGTTCATTTGTATTTAAATGCCTATAATGACAGAAAATGAATGTAGCCTAAGCAAAAACATAATATAAATGCCTGCTTTGAAGTTGTTGACAATAACAGTACCTTTCAATTGCAGTTATACCTCAAGTTAAGAATTACAGAAGGTTTACAGTTCTACCTATTAGAATAGATCAGATTGTAATTGCTTTATGATGTTGCCTGCCTTTCTACATTTTTTTATTTAATTTGATTACAAGATGACTATTTACGTAGGAAACTTAAACTACAAAGTAGGTGAGCAAGATTTGCACGAACTATTTTCTCCATTCGGAGATGTGCAGTCTGTTAGCCTTATTAGTGATAAATTCACTGGCCGCTCAAAAGGTTTTGCCTTTGTTGAAATGGATGATGAGTCCGGAAACGTAGCAATTGATCAATTGCACGATACTGAATTTATGCAGCGTACGCTGGTTGTTAACGAAGCACGCCCACGCGAAGAACGCGCGCCAAGAAGCGGCGGCGGCGGTGGTGGTAGAGGCGGCAACGGCGGAGGCGGTGGTCGTGGCCGCGGTGGCCGTGATAGTCGTGATTCCTACGGCGGTGGTCGTTACTAGATTATGCTAAACTATGTGAGTTGGTAGTACATCTGATCTAATCACATATAGCAATAATCGCCGGCATTTGCCGAAATTTTGTTAGCCCGTGTATTTGCTCTTGCGATACACGGGTTTTTTTATGCTTAAAATTACGGCAGCTTTTTGGGGTAATTACGTTTCTGTGCTAACCCTATTCCCGTGAAATTTAAAAGAGCTTCAATATTCTTTAATCAATGCCTGTTGGGGCAGAGTTATCCTTAACTGAAGCGGAGCTGCAATCTATAGTTTCGATAATTACTTCTATTGTGACAGCTGGATAATCATATAATGTAGCTTAAATGATTAAAGCTAATCTGGTTCTGCTTAGGCACTTTTATCAATCTTTTAAACCTGGTCGATAAATTCTGCTTAAACAAAAAAAGGCAGAAACCGAAGTCTCTGCCTTTTGCGTGGAGGTAATGCACTACTTAGGTGATTTACCTAAGACCTTGAAGCGATCTGTATACCAAATGCAGGAAACGCATTCCCAAGAAGCTCTTACTATATATGGCTGGATATATTTGGGTAAGTATAAACAGTCGCTTACGTTATTTTTTAATCGTTTTCGGGTTCAAGCTCAATTTCGAGATGATGAGAATCGCCATTAACATAAATGTCTTTCTCAGTATCATCGTAGCCCTCTGCTTCAATAACTATAGTTAGCTCACCTTCGGGTAAATCGCTAAAGCTAAAAGCACCGTTGTGGTCGGTTACAGTAGATAGATCATGCCCGTGGAGACTTACAACAGCACCATGAACGGGCTCTTCAGTTGAAGCATCTGTAACTATGCCTGAGACTTCAAACATGGGTGCGTCTGACATTGGTTCTGCATCTGTATTTATACTTGTACCTGTAAAGGCACTCAGTGAGAAGGTCATTAGCCCAAGTATAACTACGAAGCTGATGATTTTTACTACACTTGTTGTGTTCATTTGTATCTAAGGTTTGGTTGGTGTTTTTCCGGCGCTGCGAAGCTGATTATATTACGCGACAAGACCACTGTATGACTAAAAAACATACAGTTTTTTACCCGTGATAGAGTAGTTAGGTTGTAGTGGCAAGTGTTTTATTAGCTTACCTGAAGTAGATAGAACTGCCCTTTTAAATAGTAAATGAGTTCATATTAGCATGTTTTCCGTTTTCAAAAAGTAAGCTGTATGCTTATGCCAGGCTGCATGTGTGAAATACTTCTGGAGTATGTTTCGGAAGGTGTGAGCAACAGAGATCTGAGGCCCCTGTCGAATTCGTTGGAATTACCAAGCAGGTTTATTATTTCGGCTGTTATAGACACGGATGATGAAGGAAATTGTCTTGACCAATTCAGGCCAATATCAAGCTGGTAACGGGGTTCAATTCGATCTTCAAGCGGAGAACCGAATAGCTCGTTATACGAATTATTTCCGCTAAAAGCGAGAACATCATAATAGGCTTGTCTCCATGCCCAGCCCCTGCTGGATGGCATTATTTCAATTCGGCTGGTAAAAGTAGTATTGGTGAAAAGCCGTAATCGTGAGCTGAGCGTAATCTGATGCGGCTCCGACCAGTAAGGTTCGATGAAACGGTTGTTGTAGCGATCAGAAAACTTTTGCCGTAAATACAAGTAGTTGTAAACAAGACCAAAGGAATATGTTGTGCGGCTCCATTCTGCAGAAATGCCTATACCTGTAGAAACAACCTCAGATAATTCAATAATATCTTTTGGTTTTAGAGGGCTATGGCCGGCTTTTCCTGGACTGTCTAATGTATTTTGCATTAGTGCGGGATATGCGATAACCGGCGAATTAGGCTCCCATTTCATATATGGCTCTACACGAAGCATGAGCGGCTCGTAGGGTTGCCATCGAATATCACCAGAAAGGTGCCACGAATAAGGCACATATCCAATGCCCGAAACTGGAATCCAAAATCGATTCGATGCGTAAAGCCCATTTGGCGATAAATTGGCAACCGGTAACTGTTTCATAAACTCGCGGAAAAGTCCGGCGGCAATATTAACAGAAATATTCCCGGCATCCGTATCCGGAAAATCAATTCCATAGGCAATTCTGGGTTCAGCATAAAAGGTATAGCTACCGGGCATGCTAATTCGCATACCTGCAATAAGCTGGCTCCTGCTGGTTAAAAACCATTCTGATTCGGAGTAAAATGTGAGCAAATACTGCTTTTCATCAAAATCGAATTCACCACCAGGAAAATCAGAAAAAGAGGCTTCAGATTTACTAAGACTTGCTTCAATACCAAGAGTTAGCTGGTAAGAAGAATCCCACTCATGTGTGTAATCGGCAGCCAGCGAGCCCAGTATAACAAGATGATGAACTCCATGCTTGTATAACAAAATATTCGATTTATTGCTAAACCAGTCATCGGAATCCGGTAAAAGCAAACCACCACTATAATTCTGCCCGTATTGATGCCTGCTTAAACCGGCAGACACACTTCCGGCACCCTTTAGATTTATGAGACGATTATGGCGAAGGTTAAAAATTTGGTTCTGCCAGTTATACCCATCGCTCAGAGACAGCATTCCCGCACCAGTATTCTGTGTAGAGCGTAATTCTGATTCGATGGAACTCTCCCCCGCATAGAGGGTTAATGTGGTAGAACTAAGGTCTGTATGTCTTTGTAACGCCGAGAAATGAAGATCATAAAATTTAAGCGAGTAATCGCTAACTCCGGCGTTACTACTGCTAAAAAAATGGGGACGATCCGGATTGGGAGAAAGCCTGTTTAAAAGCAAAGGATCTGCCGTATTAAAGGAATCAAGCGTTTTGGAAACAGCCGGATGCTGCAAAGACCAGGGAGAATGCGTTCGAACGGCAGTCATCAGATTTAGTTGCTGGCCGTCTTTGAAATCCAAATAGTTATATGCTCGGAAATTAAGCGCATTCAAATCGGTCTGTAGTAAATAGGGGTCTGCATTATTAAGGTTTAGGGCAGATTGTTCTACAGCTATTACACCAGACAGAGAGCTGCCCTGCGAGGCCGGAAATCCGGCTTTATAAAGCCGAAGCCTGCGTACGGCATACGGGCTGAAAGCACTTAAGATTCTCCCCATAGACAAAGGTCCGAAAACGGTTTTCCCCTCCAGCTTTATTCTATGCTGCGCTGTATGGCTGCCTTGCAGCAACATGTCTGACAAAGGGTTCTGGAAGCGTACTCCGGGTATTTCGGATAAGATTCGAAGCGCATCCGGAGAACCACTTGAGGTTTCAAGGAAAAGGGGATCTGGTTCGGCAAAATCCTGGCCAGCCCTCATATTAGGCAGCGGCATTACAAGGTCGGTAATTACAACTTGCTCTACATTTATGGCGGCTGGTATTAACTCAACATCTATATGCTGCCGTATGGATGCAGATACCGAGACCCGGATAGTTCGTGGTTCGAAGGCTACGTGCGAAACGCGTACCAAATAAGTTCCCACAGTTAATCGATCTATAAGAAAACTACCCTCTGCATTTGTGGTAGAACCACGTTCGACAGACTCTATATAAACATTAACACCCGATATAGGATCTTTGGTTGCACTGTTTCTTATAATACCGCTTATGCTGCTTAAATTGGCCATTGGGCCGCGAACCTGATAAATTAAATATGTACCTGTGGGACTCCTTCTAAAACGAAGACGCGTATTCCGGAGCATATCATCAAGAATTTCTTCTACAGTCTTATTGGCAGAAGATCCGTTAAGAATAATATTAATGGTAAGGCGGGAGTCATACAAAATATCGATACCGGTAAGTTCGGACAACTCTCCCAGCGCCTGATCGAGAGGGATAAGGCGATATGCGATGCTAAAGCGCTGCTCATCATACTTGTGGGATAGCACAGTGAAATGAGCACTATTAGCAAAGACAGGGTATGCCGTTATCGGGCTACAAAAAATCACAAGTAAACAGCCCAATTGTAGTATGCTACGGAGTCCGGATGATATCATAGCTAAAAAGATAGCCAAAACAATCTTGACCTAAGTGCAAAGAGTTGTAAGAGATTGATGCACTTATTTTTGAAAAGTTGGTCTGGTAGTATATTAGAGTACCCGCAATCCTGTACTTGGTTGAGTCAGATTAGTTTTATAAGGAGTGATTTATGTGCTGTAGATGTTTAGAATAGGGCAGCATATTTGTAAAGTTATAATGCATGCCGTTATAGGCAGAATATAGTGCCAAAAAAAGATCAATTTAAGCAAGTATTTTCCATAGTTGTTTTACCCATGCAAAACAGCGGGTTGGCAAAATCACATAATTGTATAGTTGGGAGCGATTCAGCTTTATACTTGTATTCAATCAGAATGTCTTCAAATCAAAAAAAAATGAATGTATTACAAAATTATCGTTTATATCTAAGTGTGGTTATAGCCATATCGATTGGTATTGGGGCTTGCACATCAACTGGTACGGTTACAGAAGCAGTAGATACTGTTACGGTGGATTATCCGCAGTTTCCCAACAATGAACTGCTAATACAGCCCGGCCAATTGCCCGAATTGATGAATGAGCCAAATACAGTACTCATAGATATGCGCGCAGAAGGTTTTGGAATTGGTCATATTCCGGGCGCGAGGTTTTTCGGTGGAATACCTGCATTGGTAGATACTACCCATCCTGTACAACATTTTCTTGTTGGCCCCGAAGAGTTTCAGGAAATAATGCGATCTATGGGCATTAATAATGATACGAGGGTTCTCATTTATGATGAAGGTAATGGTTTGGGTGCATCCCGCCTTTTTTATGCTCTAAGCCTTTATGGCCATGAAAACGCTTCTGTATTAAATGGCGGGTTTGCACGATGGACCGCCGCGGGCATGCCAATTAGCGAATTAACGACCAGAGCGGCGCCAGGTAATTTTACAGCATCGTTAAATGAAGCGCGTTCTTGTGATATTCGCTTTCTTACAGGTGCACTTGATGATGATAACGTGGTAATATTAGATGCCCGTACACCCGAAGAATTTTCGGGTGAAGATAAGCGGGCAGAAAGAGCGGGTCATATTCCGGGGGCCGTAAACTTAGAATGGCGAATGTTTATTTCTGAAGATGAAAATAAAGGCCCCGGATTTTTATCGCCCGACGAAATAGAGGCTCTTTTAGCAACAAAAGGAATTACACCCGATAAAGAAGTAATCACCCATTGCCAGAGCAATGTTAGAGGTTCTCATGCCTTTTTCACCCTTCGACTAATGGGCTATGATAGCGTAAGGGCGTATGAAGGCTCTTGGTTCGAGTGGGGAAACAGAGAAGATACTCCGGTTAATCAACCCTGACAATTCACTTTATTCAAAATTTTTTTTTGGCGGTTGATGAACGAGACTGCAGGAAAATGCTTAATGAGTTAAACAAAAAAAGCTTCCGTCGGGAAGCTTTTTTTATTTGGGATCTGTTTTTTTGGGTGGAAAAAAATTAGTAAAGCCAAAAGCTGCTATTTTTTTCTTCCAGGGTAAGTCCTGTTATAGTGGCTAAATCATCCAAAATGAGCCGTGGATTTTCCGGATTACGGTAAAAACCAGTTACCTGCTTGCTTCGGGCTGCATTTTGCCTGAGTTGTACAGAAACATTAAAGCGTCTTTGTATTTCATCGAGGGCATCCTCAAGGCTTGTGCCATTAAAGGCAAAGTCTTTATTTCTCCAGGCTGTTATATCGCTTATGGGAATATTTTCTTCAAGATTGGTAAGTCCTGTAGTACCAACAATGCGAACAACCTGACCAGGCTCCAAACGTGAACGTGATTCTAATCTAGCCGGGCTGTAAATGTCTACTTTACCACTTTCCAGACCTACCAATGTTTGGCTCGTTTTATGATGGCTCCAGGAGCGAACATTAAATGAGGTGCCAAGTACTTCTACAACCGCATTGGAAGTGGTTACCATAAATGGTATGCTTGCTCCTGCCACTTCAAAAAAAGCTTCCCCATTTAGTTCAAGATTTCTATGGTTGTCTCCAAAACCTTTTGGAACAAGCAGCTCTGAGCCACTGTTTAGCAACACGGTAGAATTATCTGCCAGAGTAATGCGGGCCGTTTCTCCGGGCATAGCTGTGAACGTTTCATACTGTGGGGATAGCTGAAACCAAAAACCAGTGCCAATTGCAATTAAAAGTACCGCTGCTGCTGCATATAAAAATTTATGAAATTTAGAACGGGATTCGGTAGCTTTTCTGAGGGGAGCTATTTGTTCTTTCAAAAGATGCTGGGTTTCGGAAAATACCCTCTCTTGTTCTATGATTTTTTGTATGTTGCTTTCGCCCGTAGTGTGCGCAGGTAGCGGGGAATAAGATTCTGTGCCCGATGATTTTACGGGTGCCGGTTTTGTGTAGCCGTTTTGTAAAGAAGGTGAGTCTGTTGTGCCGTTTTTAATTTTCTTAAGAATGCTATTCCAGTCATCCAGCTTCTCTTTGGCGGTAAGTGGTTTCACAGCCGGTTGATTGCCGGTAAGCTCCCACATTTCTGTAAGGTTATTACGCTCTTCTGTGCCGGAAACATTTTCCAGTAGCTCAGCAAGCTGCTTATTTCGATGAATGTTATTCAGTTTCTTCATAGTTAAATTACAACTGATTTTGCTCTGTAATCATCCAGTCGTTTCCGCAGATTATTGAGTGCCAAAACGATATGGTTGTTTACGGTTCTCGGTTTTAAATCCATTACCTCAGCTATTTCCTGATGACTCATACCCTCATATCTGCTTAACTCGAAAGCCTCACGCTGTCTTTCGGGTAATTCATTTATCCAATCCTGGATCTGATTATGAAGGGTATTTGCCTCTTGTTTGTCGTAGAGATCGAAAATCTCCGGTTCTGTTTGGTGTTCGTACTCGCCTACGCTATCGAGACTTATATTTTTATCTTTTCTATCCCTTAAATGATTTAGCGCACTGTTGCGCACCATTTGATACATTAGAGCCTTCAAAGATTTATCGGAATCTAAAGACTCGCGTATATTCCAGACTTTTATATATACATCTTGTAGTACATCTCTTGCAGAATCACGGCAAAATATATATTTGGTGATATACGCAAACATGAAGTCATAACTGTGCTCGAAAAGTTCTGCGAAAGCTTTTTCGTCCGATTTATTCAGACGATCACTCCACACAGCAAACTGCTCAGATGAAGCTATATTCATAATAAAATCTGTTTTAAAGAAGGGGTTGTAATAATCAGATTCTTTGAAGATTCGGGAAGTCTAAATATGTCTTGTAATGCTTTTTTTTGGGTTTTAGTAACTTTATTACACACCTTCAAAGCCCTTCTGTGGCATTATTACACACGTTTAATTGCGAATGACTAATTCCCGTAAAAAAATCTGTTTTCTCGGTTGTCGGGCAAACTAATCTGTAACTGAAGGTTACTTTGCCTGTTTTTATTGATTAAAAACTTTGTTGATTTAATACGTAGTTATTGTGGAAGCAGACCATTTGCAGGTTCAGAATTCCTGCAAATACAAAAGATTATTTGATGAATCTAAATATAAATGAATTGTAAGCCCCTATTATATAGTAATTTAAAATCTCATATCCATATCCTGGATTGGGAACACTTGTCGTGCTTTTTTCGCTGATGCCTTGTTCTTAAGGATGAAAAGAAATTCCTGATTATTTATGGCGACCAGCAAACTAAACTGCACAGTGATATTAGATCATAAAGGTTGAGGGAAGAACCTTTATAAGGAAAATCAGTTATTTTTGAGGCATGGTACTACCAGACTTTATTGACCAATCCTGATTACGGCTCCATTAAATGATGTTCTTAATTTTGTACAGAAGTTAGTTTTAAAGTATAAGTGCTTGTTTTATACAAGCTCTTTATCCAGTCTGTAGAAATGATTCTTTGAGAATACTTTAATAAGCCTCATATATATCCAAGGCATCGCGGTCTTCTAGACTACTTGTTTCAAAGTAATTTACCCGTTGTTGCTACCGATTAAAGGCCGCAGTTTTTTAAAGAAAGAGATTGCTAAACCGTTTATTAGTCTGTTTTCTGTTTTGTTGAAAAAACGTTTTCAAATACACAAACTATGCTATTGCTTTACTTTTGCTCTGGCGAAGAATTCGAACAAAATAGCAGGTTTTTCAAAGCCTCCTATAAGTCTTTTGTATATTGTTATATAACAAGAACTATGCCGAAAAAAGTTTAGATACAATTCGTTGAGTGAGTTTTTGCTATTATTTAATTTAACTTGAAGAATTCAAATTTAAGGATCAGCAGAAGTGATTTTAAACCTAAAGCTTGGTTATTGGCCGTTGTTGATGTGAAATTATCACTTTCTTGTGTATAGATTGTTACTTTCAGCAGATTTCCTGATTTCAAGGGCCTCCAGGCTGGGTTTTGATGTGGCCGGCCAATTTTGAACAGCGATAGTTCCGTTAATTACTTAGGTTGCCCAAATCACAAATAAATTGTTTGTATTAATATAATTATAGGTTCTTCAAATAGATACATCAATTGATATTGAGGGTTTTATTGAGAATGATGCAGGGTTAGTAGGGTAAAAGTTATTTTAAATAATTTCTCCCATTAGCTTTATGTTGCAAAAGCGAAATGGTGTTTATGAATGGAAGGATTTGTAAAGCCACTCTTTTGCCCCTTTTTCTTCCTTGGAGCAAAAATTAAATAGAGGTTTTTTTCAAAGCCTTCGAATGGTCTAAATTAAATTCGGTTGTATGCAAAAAAATAATTTCAAAAATATTTATCAACTCTCTGCAATTTCTAATGACAAGCGAATCGGAGACCTTATTTATGATGATTCGAAGGTGAAACGGATTGCGCTTGCCGGCTTTTGTTGTGATGTGGGTGTTGTCCGGAATGGCGGCAGGGCAGGTGCGGCATTTGCCCCCGATTATATCCGAAAGGCTTTGTTCAAAATGACCCCTGACCCTGTTTCGGGTGATGCCTTTTCTGATTTAATGGCTTCTGTCGAAGATGATGGTAACATTATTGTAGATGGTAATAACATGGAGGTAGCGCAGGAGCTGCTCGGCAGCTGGGTTGGCAGGCAGCTCGAAAAAGGGATATTACCCATTATTCTGGGTGGCGGGCACGAAACTAGCTTTGGTCATTTTCTAGGCTATGCCGCAACTGGGAGCAAAGTATCTATCCTGAACTGGGATGCTCATGCCGATATCAGGGAGAACAAAAATAGCAAAGGTCATAGCGGAAGCCCATTCAGGCAGGCCCTTGAGCATCAATCGGGTTTATGCCAGTCATATACCGTTGCCGGCCTAAAAAGACATTCAATATCCCGGGTACATCTCGACTATCTCGAAGGTTTGGTGAATAAGCAGCGTGGCGGCTATTATTTTAAGGGCGAGCTAAACCGCAGGGTAATAGATCATATCTATGAACGACAGCAAGGTCCGGTAATGGTTACAATGGATCTGGACACTCTTAGCCAGCAGCTTGCGCCCGGCGTTAGCGCGCCCAATCCCGACGGTCTGGATCTTGGTTTATGGCTTCATGCGGCTTATTGTGCCGGTAAATCTCCTAAAGTTGTATCTCTTGACCTCGTAGAAATGAATCCGAAATTTGATACGGATAATCATACGGCTAGAATAGCTGCTTTAACATTATGGCATTTTTTCCGCGGTATTACCGAGCGTGATAAGCAGAACAAATAGGATACATCGAATTAATTTATACAAGAAATAAAAAGAGCAGCCATAAGCTGCTCTTTTTGAGTTAAAATATAGGTTCGGTTAGAAACGGTAATCAGGTAATTATCCTTTTCAGGACAGAGCCCCTTCGCCTACACGCTGGCAGGTTTTAGATCCGTTTGCTCCACAGCAGTGTTTGAATTTTTTATCCGGATCGAGCGGGCACGGCTCATTTCGTCCGAATTTCTTTCCTAAAACTACTGGTTTTTTGGGAGCATCGTCTCCGTTGGATCTGTTGGTGCCAAGCTGCTGAGAACCGCCACCGGAGCTGGATGTAACGTAATTTCCGGCGCCGTAGGTGCTTGTGCTGCTATGCTGCTCCTGCATTCTGCTACGGTCGTAGCGACTCTTGGCGGCTGCTCCGCCCATCTTAATTTGCTGGCGATTATCAGGTGCCTGCTGCGGAACGGCTTTCCAAATCATGGAGAGTGTTTCGGCGTTCATTTCTTCCATCAGCTGCATAAAGGCTTCGTAAGCCTCTTTTTTGAATTCTCTGAGAGGATCTCTCTGGCCAAACGAACGCAGGCCAATAGCCTCTTTAAGCTGATCGAGTTCGCGCAGATGCTCCATCCATTTTACGTCGATAACAGATAGAACAGCCGCACGTTGTATAGCCGTTAATAATTCGCGCCCTTCCGATTCTATGGTGCGCTCAACATTAAGCACAACGCGGAAGAGTCGCGATCCGTCGGTAAAAATGGTCGATACCTCGGGAGTCATTGTTGTGATTTCAGGATTATTCACCAGCCCGTTTATAAGCTCGAAGGTTTGACGGCAGATCGTGTCGTTACGCTGGCGGAACTGCTTTACCGATTCGTCGAAAAGATAGTCTGCTACGCCATCTACACCCCAGCCGGCCCACTTCTCCCGGTCTATTTCTATGGCCACAGCCAATGATCTAAGCATTCTTTCCTGTATGCTTTCGTACTCGCCTTTTACATAGTGCTCCTCTGCAATACGATATACATGATCTTCGAGCATATCCAGAGTGTCGCTGGATAGTCGTTCACCCATGAGTGCATTACGGCGGCGTGAGTAAACCACCTTACGCTGATTGTTCAGAACATCATCGAATTCGAGCGAGCGCTTTCTAATACTGTAGTTATTTTGCTCAACCTTACTTTGCGCTTTTTCGAGCTGCTTGGTAAGAAAACGGTTTTGGATAACTTCACCTTCTTCATGCTTGAATTTTTCAAGCGTGTTGATGATACGATCCGAGCCAAAGAGCTTCATCAGGTCATCTTCGAGCGACACATAAAACTGTGATACACCGGGATCGCCCTGTCGGCCTGCTCTACCCCGCAACTGAAGGTCAATCCTGCGGGATTCGTGCCTCTCAGAACCCAGAATAGCCAAACCGCCTATATCCAGAATTTCCTTGGTGAGCTTAATATCTGTACCCCTACCAGCCATATTCGTAGCAATAGTAACCGCGCCACGTTTCCCGGCATCGGCTACGATTTCACTCTCACGGGCATGTTGCTTGGCATTTAATACATTATGCGGGATGCCGGTTCGCTTAAGCATGCGGCTTAGCGTTTCGGAAACTTCTACGCTGGTGGTACCCACAAGTGTGGGCTGACCTTTTCTCACATTTTCTTCTACAGCCTTTATGATGGCATTGTATTTTTCTCTTTTTGTGTAAAACAAAAGATCATCAAGATCTTTACGCTGAATGGGCTTATTCGTTGGTATTTCGACCACATCCAGCTTATAGATTTCATGAAATTCGGTGTCTTCCGTAGAAGCTGTACCTGTCATACCAGCCAGCTTGTGATACATACGGAAAAAGTTCTGCAGGGTAATGGTAGCGTAAGTCTGTGTTGCGGCCTCTACCTTTACATTTTCTTTGGCTTCAATGGCCTGGTGTAGTCCGTCGGAATATCTGCGGCCCGGAAGTACACGGCCGGTGTGAATATCTACAATCTGAACCTTGTTATCCTGAATGATGTACTCATCATCCTTTTCATACAAAGTGTAGGCTTTAAGCAGATTGTTAACGGTATGAATACGTTCGCTACGCTCTGCAAAGCGGGCGTACATGGTCTGCTTTTCCTCATTAAGCTTGCTACGAAGATCCTCAATTTCTTTGGCAATATTACGCTCGCGGGTTTCCGCATCTACCGTCTTGTCTTCTTTATGCTTTTTAGTAACAAGCTCTTTTTCTTCATCAAATTTTTCCTGAAGCTGTGAAGTTTCGGTACCTATATCCGGGATTACGAAAAAGTCTTCGTCTTCTCCAGAGCGCGTAATAAACTCGCGCCCCATATCGGTTAATTCAATGGAGTTTTGTTTCAGGTTTACAGCATAGTACATGGCTTCGTCTACAAAAGGCATATTTTTGCCTTGCTCCTGTAAGTACAGATACTCTGTTTGCTGTACCAATCGCTGCATTTGCGGGTCCTGCATCAGCTTCTCGAATTTCCGATTTTTAGGAAAGCCACGCTGTGCACGAAACAGTCTTAGGCCTGCTTCCTGGTCGTCGCCCTCTTTAACCAGCTGTTCTGCTTCGCTAACAAATTTGGTGATGAGTTTTTTCTGAGCCTCTACAAGAGCCTGAATACGCGGACGAAACTCAATGTATTTCGCACCCTGATCATCCTGAGGAACGGGTCCGGAGATAATGAGCGGTGTACGGGCTTCATCAATAAGTACAGAATCGACCTCATCAATAATCGTAAAATGGAAACCGCGCTGCATAAGTTCGTCGGCACGGTGTGTCATATTGTCGCGCAGGTAATCGAAACCAAATTCATTATTGGTACCATAGGTAATATCGGCCTGATATGCATTCCTGCGCTCGGGAGAATTGGGCTGATAACGATCTATACAGTCTACCTTAAGACCGTGAAATTCGAAAATAGGAGCATTCCATTCGGCATCTCGCTGGGCCAGGTAGGTGTTAACAGTTACAATATGCACGCCGCGGCCTACAAGCGCATTAAGATAGGTCGGAAATACCGCTACCAGCGTTTTACCTTCACCTGTTTTCATTTCGGCGATTTTACCCTGATGCAGCACAATACCACCAACAAGCTGTACATCATAAGGCACCATTTGCCACTCAACCTCAGATCCGGCTACCATCCATTTCTTGCCAACAAACCTGCGACAGGTTTCTTTAAGAACCGCAAACGCTTCCGGTAATATTTCTTCCAGTTCGGCTTCTGCAACGCTAAGCCATTCTTCGGCAAGTCTGTCAAGATCTTCCGACAGGCCACGGCGCTCTTCGATGGTAATAGAATCTTCCGAGAGATTCAGCTTCTTCTTGATGGTATTAATTTCCTCATCAATTTCTGCGGTTGCATTGCGAATATCATCTTTAAACCGCTGGGTATAAGCGCGCAATTCGTCGTCGGAAATGGATGTTAATTCTTCTGCTATACTGTTGATTTCCTTAACCAGCGGCTGAATACGCTTCATTTCCTTGTCGCTGCTGGAACCGAAAATTTGGGTGATGCCTTTTATGATGGAGTCTAACATGTGATCGAGCTTAACTTTAATATAATGGTACAGCCGGTAACTAAAATTGGCTTGCAGGTAAGAGCCCTACGAAAAAATTATGCCAAAAATGAGACTGGTAATCTATTTTTAAAAATGCTGAAGAATCCTCAGTACAGAATATCTCAGAACCAGTGAATAGTACACCGGAATAACTAAAAAGAGGAAAGATGTGAGTAATGAACCCGTTTGGAGCTCAAATTATTGTATGGCACAATTTTTCAAGATACGGAATTTGGCTCTCAATTAATAAAAAGGAGCTGCCAATATTTATACTGTGGCAGAGTGGCATGCTAGTATTGTAATGCTTTGCTTTTCGATTACAAAGCAGGGTGATGTTAAAGGTTGGCTATTGAGTGCTAAGCAGCAATCTTCGAAGGACCGAAGCTTTGTTTTAGCTTCAGTTTGTTTAAGCAGCTTTTTTTGTTTTTTAGCAACAAAAAAATATTCCGATTACAAATCAAGGTTTAAGAGTGCTACCACAAAACTATTCAATATTTCCGCATCATTCCGATTTTGCCCAATTCTGGCCACTCATCTTCTTTAAAGCGTCTATTTTTAACTGTGATAACCGGAATTAAACTTATTTAAATTAAGAAATACTGATAAAGTCGAAGGAGCGATCTGAACTTTTTTTGTGCTCTAAGCTCTCGAATTATGGTTTTTTCTACGTAAAAAAATTTATGAAGAGTATGCGTTGGCTGTTGGCTTTGCCGTAAGTCCCCAAAACTTGCGCTTTACCGATTTATATACCAGCATAATAAAAATGAATGATGTATTTCTGATTGAGTGAAAATAATCTTATTTTTGAAATCTTTTGAATTTTCCGGCATAGCCTGATGCATTCATCAGCGAATAGGGTAGCGTTGCAGGGCATGTATATTTTGTTTAACAGCTTGCGGGCCGGCAAAGATTAATACGGCATCAATTATCGCAATATGCACTGCAACAGTTGCGCTAAGTTCGTTAGAGACTGTGCCACAACAGATTTTTATAAGACTCATTTTCATTTAAACGTTTATTCAGGATAAAACATGAAACGTACATTTCAACCGAGCCGTCGTAAACGCGCCAACAAGCATGGTTTCCGTTCCAGAATGGAAACAGCCAATGGCCGTAAGGTGCTTAAGCGTCGTCGTGCTAAAGGGCGCCATCGTCTCACTGTAAGTGATGCACGTCCGACTAAATAAAAAAAAGGACGAAAGCAAATCCTGCTTTTCTCTTCCCAAGAGCAGGATTCTAAGGGGCAACGGTGTTTTTAACCGGGTATTCAAAGACGGCAGCCGAATAAAAGGCTCTGTTGTGGATGCCCGTTTTGTTGTAATGCCAAATGGCCTGTTGCCCTGGAAAGTCGGGTTTGCAGCGGGAAAGAAAACAGGTATAGCGGTTTCAAGAAATCGCTCTAAACGATTAATGAAAGAAGCATTTCGCATCAATCAGCATCTTATGCCTGTTTTTTCCGAATCGCATTCTTTGCGAGCAGAGGATGAGATTTGGCTTGTTTTTTCTGCCCGTAAAGCACTGATAAGCTACGAGGTGGTAGAAACCGACCTTCGTTTACTGCTCGAGAATTTAAACAGGCGAATGTCGGCAAAATCAGACACCGTGGTTTAAATCAGGGGCCGTTCTACAAGATGCCTGAAAAGAAACCTTCTCCGCTTTAAAGGAGTAATGCCTATGCTTTCCCGGTTATTTGTTTTTTTTATTGATATTTACCGGGTTGGCATCTCGCCGTATTTCCCGCCGAGTTGCAGGTATCAGCCAACGTGCAGCGCCTACATGAGGGAAGCTATACTCACTCACGGCCCGTTTAAAGGTCTGTGGATGGGTTTGAAGCGCATAGGAAGGTGTCATCCGTGGTCAGATGGTGGCTACGATCCTGTGCCGGGAAGCTGTAAAGGGCACGCTCAAAAAGATGAACGTGATTCTAACCATCGGGAAAAGCACAGCGGCAGTAAAGACAGCATGCAAAGCACGCCCGAAACAGGAAAAGAGTAAATAAATTCCTGGAAAAATAAGACTGAAAAGATCTCCGCTATTCGGTCGATTGTTACCAATCATCTGTGTAAAATTTATTTATTTTGGATCGTAATCAAATAATCGGGATCGTCCTCATTACCGTAGTGATGCTCGCCTGGATGTACTACATGGCGCCCACTCCCGAGGAAATGGAGCGTATTGAAAGACAGCGCGCATTACAAGACAGCCTTGCGGCTATTGAACGAATAGATGGTTTCGAAGCCGATCCGCGTGATCCCGAAGCTCTTATCAGACCCGGACGGGAACAGGAGCCCCGTGGTGCTTTTGCAAATACTGCCATAGCCGATACGCTTATTAAAACGGTCGAGACTCCGTTTTTTATAATTGATTTTACTAATCTGGGTGGTGGTCCTGCTCAGGTTACGCTCCAAAATCACGTTAGATATGATCAGGAGAATGTGCGTCTTATTGCCGATTCGCTTCGATCGGCCTATAATATTGGGTTTCTTTCAACAGAAAACTATAATATTGATACGCAGAATCTTCTCTTTACGCCCCGCTCCACTCAGCGTAATATGTCTGTTGCAACCGGAGAAACCGCAACTATTGCATATGACTTAATCCTTGAAGATAACCGTACTCTTACCTTAGAATACATTATCGGTGGCGATAGCTACGAAATAGGTCTTAATATTTATTTCGATGGTATTCAGCAACTTATTAGCGGATCTTACTTTGAGTTTGGCTGGCAACCAAGGCTTCTAACAACCGAGCGCTCACTTTCGCAGGAATCTATGTACTCGGCTGCCTATGTTTTCGCAGGTGGTACCTTAGATGATCTGCAGCTAACTTCAGCCGGAACCGATCGTCGTACTTTAACCGGTAATGTGCAGTGGGTTTCTACCAAAACGAAGTTTTTTACCCAAATTATTAAGCCGGCTGGCGAGACAGACGGAGTTATTCTCCTGGCCGATGTTAGCGGTGCCGATGAAACAGAATTATCGCATTATCGCTCTATTCTGCGCATGATGGTGCCCGATAATGAGGTTAGTAGTTTTAATTTGTTTATTGGCCCGCTGGATCATATCCATCTCAATCGCTTCGACGAGAACGCCTATAACATGGTGGATACAGGGTTCAGGTTTTTACGCTGGTTTTCAGATCCTTTTGTAAAATGGGTGGTTCTTCCGTTTTTTACTTTCTTCGGCGGTATTCTGCCCAATATGGGGCTTGTTATCATTTTGTTTGCCCTCGTTGTTAAAATCGTGCTATACCCGCTTACCAAGAAGAGTTTTGAAAGCATGGCGGCTATGCGCGAGCTACAGCCAGAAATGAAGGCCATTCAGGAAAAATACAAAGATAACCCACAGCAGCAGCAGCAGGCTACGATGAAGCTGTTCAAAAAAGCGAAGGTAAACCCGCTGGGTGGCTGTTTACCCAACCTGTTGCAGGCTCCGGTACTTATTACGCTTTGGCGGTACTTCCAGAACTCTATAGAAATTCGTCAGGAAGGCTTTTTGTGGGCGCAGGATTTATCGGCGCCAGATCCGATTCTAAACCTGCCGTTTAGCATTCCGTTTCTTGGAGACTATATTTCAGGTTTTGTACTGCTGATGTCGCTTAGTATGGTAGTGCAAATGAGAATTAGTGGCGCAGGTGCGGCTTCTAACCCGCAGATGAAAATATTTCAGTATATCCTGCCGGTAGTATTATTTTTCTTCTTTAATCAATTTGCATCCGGTCTTAGTTTGTATTACCTCATTTATAATACGCTATCTATTGGGCAGCAAATGCTTATCAATAAACAAATAGATCATGTTAAGATGATGGAAACCGTTGATAAGAAGAAAGCCAAGCAAATGGCCCGCGAACAAAAAATTGAAGAACGTAAAAAATTAAAGGAAGCCCGCAATAAAGCGGATTCTTAATTGTTGTAGTAACATACAACAAATACCCCCTCATTATTACAAAGGAACATCCCTGACCGGGTGTTCCTTTTATTTTTGTGGAAGGTTTTTGTAGCCTTCTTTTATACTGATGCAGGAATCAGATCCTGCGGGAATCACAAATTGTTTATATTTCAGCTTTTGTATTTTGGCAGATTAGAGCTTTCGGATTTCTTCTTCCTTCATATTTTCTTGCTCTAATAAATTTAGCCTTTGGGTCGAATTGCCGAATAAATGCAACCAATTCTATAAAAAAATCAGAATGATCTATCAGTTTTTAGACAGTCAGCCAATATTTGATGAGACTGTATTTATCGCACCAAGCGCAGATCTTATTGGTGATGTTAAGGTGGGTAACGAAAGCAGTGTTTGGTTTAACTGCACGGTTCGCGGAGATGTAAACTATATTCGTATCGGAAACCGAAGTAACGTGCAGGATAACAGCTGTATCCACGTAATGAATCAAACCGGGCCAACGGTTATTGGAAATCAGGTTACGATTGGTCATTCCGCTATGATTCACGGCTGTACTATTCACGACCGTGTTTTAGTGGGCATGAAGGCCATCATCCTGGATAATGCTGTGGTAGAGTCAGACTGTATTATCGCGGCCGGAAGTCTTGTTGCGCCCGGTAAGGTAATGCCATCGGGCTGGCTCTGTATGGGAAGTCCCGCAAAGCCGGTTCGTAAACTAACGGATGAGGAACTTCTGTCTATAGTCCAGTACTCGGATAATTACGTGAAATACAGCAGAGCTTATCTGCGCTTAGATACATACGAAACAAATCCGTTTTACAATAAGAAAACCGCCCCATAGCCGAGGGGTATTTTTATTTTTGGTTTACTAAAATATACGGGATGCGCTAACACCCAGATAATAGCCCGGCTGATCCAGCCGCAGGCCTGCATCAATCCGGAAAATACTGAATATGTTGTTGAGGGATACGCCGGCTTCATGCCTCCAGCTGTTGAAGGGGGAGGTAACTGCCAAGCCGGATGAGTAGAAAGCGTCTTCGGGTGCCCAGACTTTTCCGGAAGCCCCGTGAACAAGTATACCAAGCCCCGTTCTCGCAAGTCTTTGCATGCCCAAAAGCTCGAATGGAACCGTTCGGAAATTATGCTCCCAAAATACCCCTAAGCCATGATCTCCGGAATGTATTTTATTTCCTGCAGAGCGTAAACCGCCAAAAACAGTAAGCGGACCTAAATGGCCATCGAGTCCTCCCCAGCGTTGTGGCGGGAGATCGCCGGTGTGGGTGAAACCATGAATTCTTACGTCTAAAGTATTCGACAAGAAACGGCGCTGGAAAAAAGTAGGAATTCTGAAATCGGCTAGTATCTCGGCCCGGCTGTAATCAAATGCGCTGCCCATAGCCTTATTGCTGTGCTCTAATTTTAGCTGTACTGATGTATTTCCTGAGATACCGAATGGGGTAGGTAAGCCACCGAGACGCACGCCACCGCGCCAAGCATAGATTATGCCATCTCTAATAGCGGGATTTTCGTCTTTAAGAAAACCTCCCGGTAAAGAGTAGTTGGTGTTTTTGGCAAGAGATACTCCCCGCTCTGCCATAAAACCTGCATTTGGTCGAATAGTGAGTCCAAAAAGCCGGATAGGAAGGCGGTACACCAAGCTGACCGAAGCCGATTCGCGCAGATAATAGTTGAAATAATCCTCGCCTGACAAAAGCGCCATAAAAGAATTCAGAAATGGAGAGTACGTTTCAGAAGAAACCTGCTCCTTAATACCATAGCGGTACGAGACCCGCATTTGTAAGCGATTTGCTGGCAGGAACCGATTATAAGACACGTTTGCTCCGTAGGAGAATATCTCCGGGCCAACAGCATACCCAAGCGGAATACCAACTCGAAGACCATCGGTCGGGCGAATACCAATTTCTGCTCCGGCATACAAAGATTCTACCCGGTTAAACCTTGCATCGGGCTGTATGCCAACATATTGTCGTATACCGCGACTGCTTCTGTCACTTCCCGGGTCTCCACCATCCTGATCTGCAAAGCGGGCGAGAAAACCAGTAGGCTGAAAGGCATCTTGCAGTGTTTGGGTGCTGTCTATAGAAGCATAGGCTTCTTTTTCGGGATCAGAAAGCGGAATAATCTGTGGTTGCTGTTCAAAACCACGATTCAACCGCTGTCTTTCCTCCTCATTCAAACGAATTAGGCGCGAAGCCTGCCGCGAAGTGTCACCAAAAACGGTGTCTGGAATAACCGGATTTACCTCATAATTGGTGATAGTCGATTGTATTTCAAAACGGATTTCAGGAATACGAAATCCGGGTATGCCAATATCCACTAATCCTGAAACACGAACGTCGGCAGGTAACCAGAAATCACTCCCGTAATTGCTGAATTGTTGCTTGTAGGCCAACCGTATATCGCGTACCGGAGGCGGAAAGAAAATCATCTCGCCGGGTTTAAGGTCCACTTCAAGTAAAGCAAAAGCGCTGCCTAAGACAGAAATACGCCCTTCAAATACTGGCTGAAGCCTGGTTTTAGGAATCACCAGAATATCATAAACTATATCGCCGTCAATTTGGCGCATGCCGTCTATTTTAAAATCATAATATCGAAAAGCATTCGGGTGTGTAACGCCAATTACTCTAAAACCCGCCACTGTAATTTCATCATCATAAAAATTCGGCAGATTTCGTGTACCGCTAAAATTCTGTTCGGCCAGTAAGTTGCTTGTTTGCCGCTGATCCAAAACATATTCCCGAAAACCGGCATCCTTTTTCCACCAGGTTTCCGTAAGGCTTTCGGTAATAGAAACAATGCCTTCATCGTTGCTAAGCGTATTGCGCGTATAGGCTTCGGCACGCCAACTTTGCAGCGACTCCCTCCAGATTTGTTTACGGGCAATAACCCTCTCCATAATATGCATCGCGGGATCTTCCCCGGTAAAAACCAGCTCTTCCAGCTCAACAGTAGAAGGAATCAGCCCGACATCCTGACTCAGCATTTCATCCGAAAACGAGATTCTGGCTGTTTCATAGCCAATATATCGGAAAACCAAAACGGCAGGCAGTTCATCAACCGTAATCTCAAAAGCCCCATGGCGGTTGGTAATAGCCCCGCGAAAAGTCCCTTCAAGCTGTATACTGGCCGCTATCAACGGCTCCCCCGTTTGCGCATCTGTAAGTGTACCGCTCAGGGTGATGCGCTCCGTATCCGTATCAGCATTAAAAGGCAAAGAGTGCGCATCGGCGGCATCAGCTAAAAACGCAAAAGTAAAAAAAACGGACAAAAATAAAGATGACGGCGAAATCAAAAAAAAGCTAAAAAAACGTAAAGACATACAACGCTGGGGTGACTTCATAAAAATAAACATACGGAAAGAAAAACAAACCAAATGAAGCTACGCAGAATTCGTCAGCTTGTTGCAGGGGAGTGTTTCGGAATTTTAGCGAAAGATATTAGTAAGCTGAGTCTGATTTATAATCTGGATGGGTCTTATCGGTAAATCGTGAGATATGGATCATGCCTGACGGCATTCTTATATATAGGCAGGGCTTTTTGCACCCGGATTAAAATCCGGGCTTGCAAAATTTGTGGTCGTGCCTGTTCGGCATTGTTCGAATAAGGCTTATGAGCACCCAAAAAGTATGGTACTTGTAAGTTTATTAGCAAGGTGATGTTTTACCTGTATTAACGTCAAACTCCATTTACGATCCATGTACATCCATTTCAAGACATCCAGATAATCTGCCGGCTAAAAACAGTGCCGTCAGGCACAGGCACAGGCCATATTTCCCATGTTTCGCCTCGACCAAACCTCTTTTTTGCCAATAATCTTAAATCGAACTCAGGTTATTAGTACATTTGAGTTCGGTTACTTTACTATTGGAAAATCACTTAACCTCTATTATTAAGGGATACTGGCTGATTGAGTGTATTGCCTTGCACAAAACCAAATTTCATTGGTGAATGATGTAGATAGGAATGCATTTTAAAAGAAATCGATATATCTTTTGCTCCCGTTTAACATCGAAACTGATTGCATAAACAGACTCCGTAGTTCAACAGGATAGAACGATAGCCTCCTAAGCTTTAGATCTGGGTTCGAGTCCCGGCGGGGTCACGTCTTGTGCCGTATCTTATTGCGACTGTAAGTTTTGAGGATAAGATTCGGCCCCGTTTCCAATGGTGTTGCCGGCAATACTCTATATTGCGACTGATTTGCGGTTATGCAGACTTCGACCGATATCAGCTGTGGGTTGTTTGGTTTGGAGTTTTTTTACCGGAGTGTTTTTTTGTATTCCGGTTTTATCGATATCGCGCTTGTCTTTTTGGCGCTATGTTTTCAGGTGGTATTTGGGGTCAACTGGTTTTAAGGCAAGGTTGCAGGCGAAGCCTATTGATAGCAGCGCCGCCATTATGTACATGGTTAGGCTGTAGGCATCTGCCGGTGCTACGCCGCTGTCTATTTGCCACTGCCGCAGGTAGTTGATCAGTACCGGACCCAGCACTCCGGCTGTGCTCCAAGCCGTTAAAAGGCGCCCGTGGATGGCCCCAACCTGATAGGTGCCAAACATGTCGCGCAGGTAGGCTGGTATGGTTGCAAATCCTCCGCCATACATGGTCATGATTATTGCAAATGCTCCAATAAACAGAAAGGCAGTTTCGAAACGGCCAAGGGAGGGAACTAACGAATATAATAGTAGTCCTAAACCGAAATATATGCCGTAGGTTGTCTGCCGGCCAATTTTGTCGGATAGCGAAGACCAGAAGAACCGGCCAATGAGGTTAAAGAAACTAAGGAGTGCCACAAAAATCGCTGCATCTGCCACGGAAATAGAGGCCGGGAACATTTCCTGAATCATTGGTGAGGCTTGACCCAGCACGCCTATGCCGGCCGTTACGTTTACGCAGAGCATCACCCAGAGCAGCCAGAATTGCGGGGTTTTCAAAGCGGTGTCGGCGTCTACATGGTTTGATGTTATCATACCGCTGGTAGATTTTACCGGTACAAAGCCACTGGGTTTCCAGCCATCTGCCGGAACACGAACCAGCGCAACGCCTATCATCATTAGTACAAAATAAATGCTGCCCATTACCAGCATGGTTTCCCAAACTCCGGTGGTTTCTGCGCTGCTAAAGCGGTCAAGCAGGTTTACGGCAAGCGGTGAGCCGATCATCGCACCGCCGCCAAATCCCATAATAGCCATTCCTGTTGCCATGCCGGGGCGATCCGGAAACCATTTAATTAGAGTAGATACCGGAGAGATGTAGCCTATTCCAAGCCCGATTCCACCGAGTACGCCATAGCCCAGATATACCAGCCAGATTTGATGCAGGTAAACCCCAATTGCCGAAATAAAAAAGCCACCACTAAAGCACAGAGCCGCATAGAACATCGCCTTGCGAGGACCTTCCCGCTCCAGCCATTTGCCAAATAGGGCGGCAGAGAGCCCCAGAAATACAATTGCGATTGAAAAGATCCAGCCAATGTCGGTTAAGCGCCAGTCTGCCGCTACCGATTCGTTTATGCCAACTAATTGAGAAAGCGGCAGGTTGAATACGCTGAAGGCATAAACCTGACCAATTGCCAGATGAATTGCCAGAGCCGCAGGTGGAATTAACCAGCGGTTATGGTCGGGCCCGGCAACCGTATGTTTACGATCAAGAAAAGAAAACAAGGTGGTAGTAAATTAGAATTAGAAATCACCAGAGACGGAACGAAGAGTTCTCTCAAAAAGCGCCTTATTAAGCTAAGCGTAAATCACAATTAATTGATTAATATACTGTGATGCCGTGAGCCCTGAAATGATCCCGGGCCGACTCAACACATTCTGCAGTGGGCTCAGCTGTGTTTTCCAGGCGGTAATTAAGACCGAGTTGCTCCCATTTATATTTGCCCATATTATGAAACGGCAGAATTTCCACACGTTTAATATTGGGCAGGGTAGCGATGAAGGCGGCTAATTCAGCAAGATGTTCCGGCGCATCGGTATAGCCCGGGACAAGTACGTGGCGAAGCCATATTGGTATGCCGAGGTCTGCCAGTCGTTTAGCGAAATCCAGCGTGGGTCGGAGCTCAACGCCCGTAAGCGATTCATAATTTTCTGACCGGATATGTTTAATATCGAGCAGTACAAGGTCTGTATAGCTCAGTAACTCATCATCTGCACGCCAGCCGGTATAGCCCGATGTATCCAGCGCTGTATGTATGCCCATGCGTTTGCAGCCTTCAAAAATTGTTTTCACAAAGGCCGGCTGACTTAGCGGCTCGCCACCCGAAAGGGTTACTCCGCCGCCGGTTTTAATAAAGAGATCGCGATATCTCGAGATTTGTTCGAGCTGTGTAAAGGCATCGGTTTTCTGGCCACACCGAAACGGACGTGCATCCGGGTTGTGGCAATAAAGGCAGTTGAGGGGACAGCCTTGTAAAAAAAGTACGCGACGCACTCCGGGCCCGTCGAGGGTACCGGCCGATTCTACGGAGTGCAGGTAGCCGCTTGTATTTTCCATTTTGGTGTTTTTCGAAACAGTTCAGTTCAGTTCGTTTTTCTTCGGTTTTTCCAATCCGGCCAGCCATCAGGCTTTCCCATCGTAGAGAAAGCCTGATTCGATTAACTGGTTTTACTTTATTGCCGGTTTCCGCTTTGCGGGCGCTTAGTTGTGCCCGTGGAAAGTGCGGTTAACCACATCTAGCTGCTGTTCTCTGGTTAGCTTATTGAAATTTACCGCGTAACCACTTACCCGTACCGTTAGCTGCGGGTATTGCTCGGGATGCTCCATGGCGTCGAGCAGGGTTTCACGGTCGAAAACATTTACGTTAATGTGATGTCCGCCTGCACCAAAATACGTATCGAGCAAACCGGTAAGATTACATAGACGCTCTTCTTCGTTGCGCCCCAGCGCTTTAGGGACTATTGAAAATGTGTAGGAGATACCATCCTGCGCGTATTCGTACGGCAGTTTGGCCACGCTCATCATACTTGCAACGGCGCCGTTAAGGTCGCGACCGTGCATGGGATTGGCTCCGGGTGCGAATGGCTCGCCTTTTTTGCGACCATCCGGCGTGCTGCCGGTCTTAAGGCCATAAACTACATTAGATGTAATCGTAAGCACAGATTGGGTAGGAATGGCGTTCCGGTATGTTGGCTGTTTTGCCAACTTGCCCATAAAGTTTTTTACCAAATCGCGGGCGATATTGTCTACGCGCTCGTCGTTATTTCCAAAAGTGGGGAAAACGCCGGTTGTCTCGAAATTCACGGCCAGACCGCGCTCATCCCGAATTATACGTACATCGGCGTATTTTACAGCACTCAGCGAGTCGGCTACGACCGAAAGTCCTGCAATACCGCAGGCCATTGTTCGCATTACGTCGCGATCGTGCAGGGCCATTTCAAGCCGCTCGTAGTAATACTTATCGTGCATGTAATGGATGATGTTGAGCGCATTCATGTAAACCTGCGCCAGCCAGTCGTTCATGGCTTCGAAGCGGGGGATGAGCTCATCCCAGCTGAGATAGTCGCCGGTAATGGGCGCAAGCTGCGGACCCACCTGCTCGCCGCTTATTTCGTCCCGACCACCGTTTATGGCGTAGAGGAGAGTTTTGGCAAGGTTGGCACGTGCGCCGAAAAATTGCATTTGTTTGCCTAATCTCATGGCCGAAACACAGCAAGCTATCCCGTAATCGTCGCCCCAGTAACCGCGCATCAAATCGTCGTTTTCGTATTGTAGCGAAGAGGTGCGAATAGAGGTTTCTGCACAAAATTCTTTGAAGCCGTCGGGGAGTTTGTCCGACCATAAAATGGTGAGGTTGGGCTCTGGAGCGGGGCCGAGATTATGCAAAGTTTGCAGCATTCGGAAAGCTGTTTTACTTACGAGTGTGCGGCCGTCCAGGCTCATGCCGCCAATCGCTTCGGTTACCCATGTTGGGTCGCCGGAGAAAAGTTCGTTGTAGTCGGGGGTGCGCATGAAGCGAACCATGCGAAGCTTCATAACAAAATGATCGATCAGCTCTTGCGCCTGTGCTTCGGTAAGGGTTCCTTCCTGCAGATCGCGTTCGAAATAAATGTCGAGAAATGTAGATACTCTGCCAAGCGACATAGCGGCGCCGTTTTGCTCTTTTACCGCACCAAGATAGGCGAAGTACAGCCATTGCACGGCTTCAGTAGCATTTTCGGCAGGCCGGCTGATGTCAAAGCCGTAAGATGCCGCCATTTCTTGCAGCTCATTAAGGGCGTTAATTTGCTCTTTCAGCTCTTCGCGCAAGCGAACGTTTTCTTCGCTGACGTTTGCAGTTTCGAGCGAGCTGCGCTGCTCTTTTTTATCTTCGATAAGGCGCGAAATCCCGTAAAGAGCTGCACGACGGTAGTCGCCTATGATGCGTCCGCGGGCGTATGCATCGGGTAAGCCCGTTACAATACCGGATTTCCGTGCTTTCAGGATGTCGGGGGTGTAAGCGTCAAAAACGCCATCGTTGTGGGTTTTGCGCAGGCCGGTAATGGCTTTTTCAGTTTCTTCAGAAATCTGATAGCCGTTGCTTTCGAGGGCGCTTTTTGCGATTCTGAATCCACCAAAAGGCATAAGCGCACGCTTTAACGGCTTTTCGGTCTGTAACCCGACAATGCGCTCCAGATCTTTATCGATATACCCGGGCTTGTGTGTGTTTACGCCCGAAACAACCTCGGTATCGGCATCGAGTACGCCTTTTATGCGCTCCTCTTTCATGAGGTTGAGAACTTCCTGCCATAGCAGGCGGGTGTCGTCTGTCGGACCAGCCAAAAAGCTGGAATCTCCGGTGTAAGGCGTATAATTTTTCTGGATGAAATCACGAACATCAATTTCGTTTACCCAGGTACCTGCTTTAAATGTGCGATGACAGCTTGGTGTTGTATCTGTTAAAAAAGGAAGGTCAGAAGTGGTTTTCATATTACCCATAGCTTAAAAAGTTCGTTCAGTTATTAATCTAATATCAATATCAGAATATACGGATTAATTTTAATTCACGAAAGTAAAACCCCTGCTGATGGTCGTGATGAGCGATTATTTTATCTTAAGCTCTATTTATTTTTTGTGGAAGCGCTATCCTGAATTGAAATTGCCGGTGAGAAAAAGCAAAATCCTGACAAACCAATTTGAAAAGGCTTTGAAAAACCTAATATCATGGTGAATGATGCAGGCTAACCACAGTTCATCTCAGAGCGCTGCTTTAACGCATTTCTGCCGGTTTATTCTTGTCTCGGCTCATCATAAATCCGGCTTTTGCATTCTGAGCTATCAAAAGCAAATTAGTAGATCCGAGTATAATTTCCGCAGCTTGTGCGGTCCGGTACACATCATCATATAATCCCGCACTACTTTTGAGATATAAATAAATTGCAATTGTGACAAGAAACAGACCGTTTACGCCAATTATTTTCATACGGATCAGTTTTTTGCGAATCAGGGGTGAGCTGTTGTACTTTGCAAGCCGGATTCCGCTGCCTGCGAGTGCGGGCATTGAAAAAATTAGTACCGGAAGAAAGTAAGCAATGTACTTTTTAGTGAGGACGATAAGGGATGTTTCTCTGGATATTTCTGCTACCACGGTTGCTGTTAGAAAAATGGTGATGGTTAAACCGGCAAGCATTGTGGCCGCTAAATGCAGTTTAAGAAGCTGTTTTTTGTTCATGTTTTCCGGTTGTCTAAATGGGCAGGTTTATGGAAATGGTAACTTTATCGCTTATCAACCGGCTGAAGAAACCGCTGCCGATACCAAAGTCAGAGAGTGATAGCTCGAAATCACCCTGTAAATAGTTGCTGTTTCCCCCATCCAAAACCCGAAAGGGAATGGTTTTTTCTATCGATTGCCCTTTTATTGTAATGAGGAAGATGCCCGTTTGAGAATGGTTTACCGGTTCTGTAAAGACTTTGATCGAGTGCACTTCAATAAACTCATAGTGCTCGCTGTCGAGCCAGTTTTTTTCCTGAAGATGTCGGTCCCGGGTAGCATTTCCGGTTCGGACCGAGGCTGACCGGACTCTTCCTTTTATGATGGCATCTGAACCGGAACTGTCATTCAGATTTATAAAGTAGTCGGTGAGGGTAAATGACCCGCTTACGGTTACAAAACCTTTCCTGATTTGAAAGTCCACGGTGTTTTCGTGAGGCTGTGCAGTTCCCGGGGAAAAGAAATTTGCGGGAAGGAGGGCATAGAGAATGATTATCGAAATTAGCTTCATCTTGTTTATTGTAGTGTGATGGTTTCAAGATGCCAGATTTCTGGCTGAAGCTAAATTCGGATTTCAGCAGTATCTAAAATTGTAGAAATCGGAAATCGGGTATTTTATTCTGAAGTTTTTTGGGCGATTGACCAGTTATATTCCTTATTTCATGCACAAAATGGCTTTGGTCGTAGAACTCCGATTCAAGCGCAATGCCGGTCAGGTTGGATTGAGCTTCAAGCATTTTAAGCATCGATTTTTTTAGGCGCGATAGCTTTATATAATCCTTAGGGCTGCATCCTGCTTGTTGCTTAAATTGGTTATAAAGCGTTTTTTCGGAAATACCGAGTGCGCTTGCTACCTCCGAAATGCGTTTATATGCGGTATGGCCGCTATCGAAGAATTCTATGGCCTTTGATACAATCCCCGTTTCTCTTTGTTCTATTGCGTCAAGAAATGAGGATTCGGCTATTTCAAAGAGCTCATCCACACTTTCGGCAGCATCCGCTTTTTGCATGAAATCAAGTGATTGCTTCCCGAGTATTTCTTTGGGATGTATTACCCAGCTAAGGTTTTGAATGGATTGCTGCGTAAACAGAGATAGCGTATACGGCTTTAGGTGAGCCCCGAGAATTTGTATATGATTCTGCAGCGGACGAACAAAAATTTGGTCTGTCGAAATGCGCGAAACCGCTATAGAAAGTATTTTGGCTTCATTTTGTGTCTTATTGAACACATGAAATGGCTTATCGAAGAAGTAGCCAAAAGTTACTCGCGGAAAAGGCACAATGTATTCCGGTTTGAATCCGGCCGAAAACGAAGCGGTATTGATGTAGAAATAGTAGTCTACTATTTGCCTGAGGAACTCATTTGATGGTTTCTCAGATCGAAACAGAATCTCATTATGCGGGTTGGTACTATTCATCTGACAATTTGTGGCACCTTAGCTTTTTTCTTGCGAATAGCCATCAAGCAGACCGAGCAGATGCTCCAAATCTTCGTTTAGTTCTTTGAGCTGTGCTTTGCTAATGCTCCGATTATTCTCAGCAGAAGAAAGAGGATAATCATAAAGCAACCGGATGAGCTTTTCCTGCGGGATTTCATATTTCTCTGCTCGCTCAGAAAGCAGCTCTTTGTCGTTGCAGGGATAGTTTACGTTAATCCGGTGCGACAAATAACGGCACCTCAGCGCCAGGACTTCGCCCGTTTTATCATATTTCATGTACAAACCCGCCACTCTGTTAAGATGTATGCCCTGCGCGTTTTTCCTTTCTGATGGAGGCTGCTGAATACGCTGCTTTCTTTTCGTCATAAATAGCACAAAAAGCATGGTTAAAAACAAAACATAAAACCATGCCGATTTCAGAGCCGGGGAATCCATTAAAACATACAGGAAATTGCCGGGCTTTAGCGATACCGCTTTGTAGTGACTATCCCAAATTATGGATCCATCCGGCACATACGACCATACAGCTGCAGCGGCAGGTTCTAGATCTTTTCTCCAAAAGTGATAATTAGAAAGTAAATAAGGACTCGAAACCACAATTAACTGCCCACTACCGAGCGGCATTCGAACCATTACAGGATTATCGTCGGAAAACGCGAGCCACTCGGGTTCACCAAAACGCTCGGGCCATGAGTTAATGAGTTCATCATAAAGCGAAAAATCGGGTGTTGTAGCGGTATCCTCAGCCGTATTCTCACTTGAGTAATCATCCGAAGTTGGTCCGGTGTCTGAGTCTAAATCAGAAGCAGAATCAGATTCCGCAGGGCCGGAAGCCGGTCTATGAACTAGCCCGAATTGAAGGAAGTAATTTAGAGTGAGAAAAGGTCTTTCATCATCCAGCATATTGCCTGAACGCTGCAGCCCGGGAAAGCGAATTTCTTTCAGGAGGGCATCGTCCGGGTTCGAGGTAAACGTGCTTCTACTTATAAGTCTTTCCGAAATCTGCACGGAACGTATTCCGGAAATCGATTCCAGTACTCCTCCGGGACGTCCAGCAAGAAAAAGCGTGCCTCCTTCATACATAAAGTCGAGTAAAAACTTAGTTTCGCGTACATTTGGCAGAAAGGAAGTGTTATGGATAAAAAGTGTGGCCGATTCTTCTGGAAAAGTGGAAAGGCGAACATATTCTGCGATAGGAACCGTAGCGGGAATAAGCTTCTTTTGGCTGTCGTTCTGGGTGAGCGACATAGGGAAAGAAGACCCAAGCGGCGCTGTAGAATTTCCTGAAAAAGTGGGAGTCCAGTCGAGGTTTATGGTCGTACGGTGAAACCCCATATACACGAAAATAAGGACAGTAAGCCCCAGCAGCATATTAAAAAGTGGATTCTTGAAAAAAGAGGATGTTTGCTGCTCCACGTTTTAGCTCCCGTTATTCTGGTTAGAATCTGTATCAACTTGCGTTTCGGGTACTTGGCGGCTCTTAGTACCTGCACTTATAAGTCGTTTCCATGCGCTAACAGCATCATCGAGTTGGGCTTTGCTGATGCTAAAACCACCATACCAGCCATACTGATAAAGCCTGGATAGTCTGGAAAAAGGTGTAATCAGTTCCGGATCATTCAAATCATTTTGGTATGCTGCAGCCGATTTGCCGGGTTTCAAAACTAGAAAATTCTGTTTTTCGAGCTGAAATAAAACATCCAGCATTAGAAGCCGAACGGCAGCCCGATAGTCAGAAGAGCTATAAAGCGCATCCGGGTCGGGAGATTTCCAGCCTTGTTTCCATTCGGTGCCATTTTTAGTGCCCCCGGCTATAATCGCATCATCCTTTATTCTTAAGTTAGGACGAAAGCTGCGGAAAAGTAAAAAAATAACCAGGCCAATAGCCAGTACTACGATCCCTAATAGCAGAATGTCTGCCAATGGGCCTGATGGGGAAACTGAAGCAAGCAGACCGAAGATATATTCCAGGATACGCTGTATAAAAGAGGTTGTGGCAGGCTCACCCGCAGCATAAGAAACAGATTCCCTGAATTGCGCCAAAGCCTGTTCATCAACACCTTCGAAAAGGTGATGTGAAACACCGCTTGTATCGGCCGGTTGTGGAAATATGTCTTTTGGATGAGTCAATAGAGAACCAGTCAGATAAGTATAATTACGAAAAAATAGAAAGCTTCATAAAAAACAGGATTGCGACATAAATATGTCACGAATCAATTCAGTTATTAAAATTGTGCACTTCCTGTATTTGAATTATAAGCTGAATTTTGATCAGCAGTTTTTGGAGTCAGAACCTGATTGAGCTCTTCCGTGAGCGAAATTCTTTCCTTACGTTCCTTAAGGCTGAGCAGTAAAAATCCAATACCGATTGGGTACATACTATTCATGAAAGAAGCGGGCAGGCTCAGAAACAGCATTGCAAGGAAAAAGCCGGGATCTCCCATGCTGCCAGATTCTCCAAAAGCGATGATTTGGTTCAAATCGTACCCGAGCAGCCATACAACAAGATAAAAGGGCAGGCTAAGAAAAGTTTGGGCAAGTGTTATAAAAGATGCAATTAACACAAAGGAGAAAAAGACATACCACCAGTTACCTTTGACAAGCGAAAAACTTCTTTTTAAGGGCGAGGAGCCATTTTTTTCAAGAAGAACTATGGGAATGGTGAGTAAAAGAAAAAAAAACGCAATAGTAAATGGGAAAATAAAAAAAGCAAAGGAAACTACGAATATGAGGAATAAAAGTGCCCCATAGGCAAGAACGTTCCAGAATCCTTTGGTCATAATCACAAACACATTTTCATCTTTAGGCCTGTTGTAAAGATGGGCCGCCAAAAGGTTGGATAAGCCTATAAAGACAAGCATTGCAGTTACAATATTCACCACATTTATAAAAAGAGCCGAGCCTATAGACTCGTGCTGTATGGCTAAATTCAAAAAAGTAAACTGTAGCAATGTGCCAACGACATGCGTAAATAATATAATACTTAGCATAGGCACTTTTAGCGTATCCCAGTGTAGCCGGATGAACCGGATCGTGTCTCTCAAATTTTCACTGATGGATCTGTCTTTGTAGTATGTAAATGCGGTTTCCATATGCAGGATCTGAGAAATAGATTAGTTGTGAAGGAGAATGTATGGTTTAAAAAAATGAGGCGTTTTATCAGTTTATTGTAATTCTGGCTGAAATGAGGCCGGTTCTGACTGATGCGGCTCCGCAGTAAGTGAAGCTGCCAATTTTGATGGATAAATGATGAAATACCAAACCACAAGAGCAAGGGAGCCTAAAATGATAAACAGGCTTAGCCAAACCGGCATGGTCGTAATTCGGGTAATCCAAGACTCCAACGCTCCGGCAATGACAAAAAATGGCACTAAACCTGCAACCATCCTTGAACCATCTATAGCTCTGCTTCTGAAAGCCTGTAGCCGGGAGCTTTGCCCGGGGAATAGTAAGCCGCTTCCCATAACGAGACCGGATGCCCCTGCAAGTATAATGGCCGCAATTTCGATGGTTCCGTGAATCCAAATTACAAGTATCGTTTCGAAAAGCAGGTCGAAATCGTGAAAGAAATGCTGAAAAGTACCCAGCATCACCCCATTTTGAAATAAAACAAACAAGGTGCCCAAGCCTGCAAAAATACCGCCGGCAAATGCCAGAAAAGATACCCGAATGTTATTCACAGTTATGGCAATAAACATCTCGGACTGATCCATTTTTTTGTAAACAGCCATAGGATCGTCTTTGTCGATGTTTTCTAGCGTCATGTCTACGTATTGATCGCCCAAAATAACCCGCGTAAATTGTGGATCTTGTATAGATGAAAATATCCCAATAAGAATAGCCGCTGTGAAAATGAGAAATGAGTACAGCAAATATTGCCGGTGCTTAAACCAAAGCTGTGGCAAATCGGTTGTCCAAAATTTTTTGAAGCGTCCTTTTTCGGGTATTTCGGCCTGATTCACCCGCTCGTGTACTCTGCTGAGGAGTCCGTTAAGGTATTGATCTGAGACGCTCCCGGGGAAATGAGCTCGCGTGTACGCAAGATCGTCGCTCAGTTCGGTGTAAATACGTACAAACTCCCTCGCACTACCAATGCCGGATCGGCGCTGACGCAGTTTTTTCTCGGTATCATCCCAGCGGTCCCGGTTTTTCTTTCTGAAAATCTCTTCGGTCATTGGCGCATGAGTTTTACAAAATCATGATAGTATTATGGTAGCGGATAAGGGCATAAAAAAGAGTCATTTCAACAGTAAATTATTCGATAAGTAATATAATATCAAATACTTGTTTGGCACAAAAGACTTCTTGAAGCTGTTTTAATATAAGGCCGAAAGCTAAGATCCTAAAAATGTTTATAATTGAATAAACATTTTTAAAAAAATCTCATTAAACTATTTTATTGCTTTACCGGTATCTATTTAAAGCTTTCAGGTAAATAACGGGGTTGTTGTTCCTTTTAATTCAAGACTAAAGAATATTGAGTAGTTTAAAAGTTGTTTCCAGTCAAAATGTTACTATCGAGTTTAAGCTTGCCTCTCTTGGTATGCGAATTGGGGCTTTTCTGATAGATGCTTTTATTATCGGAATTTCTGTTTTTATAATCTTTCTGATATTCAGGACAGATGGAAGCTCGGAGGGGTATATCTTTTTTGTGATGATTTCTCTGATTCCGTTGCTATATCATTTGGTGTGCGAAATTACAATGAAAGGCACTTCGCCGGGAAAGAAAGCACTTAACTTGAGGGTTATTACAGAAGATGGAAAAGTCCCCGGTCTTACTCACTATTTCCTGCGGTGGATTCTCCGTTTTGTAGATGTGATGTTTTCGAGCGGAAGCGTTGCCATTACCAGCATCTCGCTTACCGATAAATATCAGCGTGTTGGTGATATCGCCGCCGGTACCGTTGTAATTGATACCTATAAAACCGAAATGGCGGCATCAGAAGCAGCCCGCGCGCCATTTCGATCTGAAAATGATGATAGTGCCGAGCCTGTTTTCGCTCAGGCAGCAGAACTAAGTGAAGCGGATTATCAGCAGATTAGCAGCTGGTATGTGCAGCTTTTTAAAGACAAGAATAAGGTTGATGAAAGTGTCTATCTGAAGCTGAGCCGTAAGCTGAAACTTGCCGTTCTCAAAAAAACGGGAATTAAAGACGAGCAGCTTGTTGCCATGGGACTCTCGGATATGGCTTTTGTAGCGCAGGTTTTGAAAGATTACATACGAATAAAAGCACAACAATCCGGTTCAGAAGCCGAGGCGGGTGAAGGTGATTGGTGAGTGGGGAATTGTGAGTGGGGAATTGTGAATTTGATGTCGATCCCTGAATTAGATTGATTCAAATCACTGGATTTCTTAGGGGCAGGGAAATCATCATCCGAACCGATCGGCAAGGCGGTTTATGAGGTAGCTGCTTTCCTTGAGGGCTCTTGGCGCAAAATCGCCAAAAAATGCAGCGGCCTGCGAAAACTCCCGGATGAATGCTTTTTTATCGCCTCGCTTAACCATTTCGGTAAATCCGCTGTGATGCTCAAAGAAATCATTCAATAGCTGCGTACGGTCCGAATCGGAGAATACAATATCGGCATACAGCTCGGCATCCTGCGCAAAAATACGGCCCGTCATCATGAGCTCAGCGCGGTAAATCGGGCTGCTGTAGTCCAGAATATCTTCGGGACGCATCTCGTATTTATTCATAAAGCTTGCGTGAAGCAGTGCCACAAAATGTCGCAATCCCTGAACAAGATGCATCGACTTGTCGTGCTGCCGGGCATCCGCTTTTTTGATACGCATTCCCCAAAGCGAGAACTGCTCAATAAGCCAGGCGTATTTCTCAGGAAAGCGCCCCTCACAAACCACCATGAGCTGTCGTGACACATTGCTGACATCTGGCCCGTGCATAGGGTGGAGTCCTGCAACCGGTCCATTGTGGTGCTCAAGCATTTGCTGCACAAACTCTTCTTTAAGACTCGTGAAATCGGCCAAAATAGTATCCGGTTCCATCCATTTGGAAACAGAGGCAATCACCTCAGCCGTTTTGTGAATGGGCACAGAAACGATAACTGCATCAGCGCCCGAAAAAATACTCGGACCATTATCGTAGTCGTCTTTATCGAAAATGCGAACCTCATGCCCAGACTGAGCGGCAAGTTTTGCGTACAGGCGCCCCATGCCTCCGCGTCCACCACAAAGCACAATTGTCTTCGGCTCATTAGTGGCGCAGGGAAACGACTTCTCCGACTGATTCGCCCGGGAAGCGCTCATCATCATTCGCAAAAAATCCTCGGCCCAATCCTCATCGAGACCATGTTCTCTGGCTTTAGCCCGGAATGTAGTCGTTTTTTGATCTTCCCTATCTGCGACAAAAATTGGCACCTTACCGCTTTTTTTAACTTCAGAAACCGTATGAACCACCTGCTGCCGCTGAGAAAGTAAATCCAGTATAGTGTCATCAATCTCATCCAGCCTGCTTCTTAAATTATCCAGTCCGTTACTCATAAAAATTCACTTCATAGCGATATTGCCGCACAAGCCCTAAATAGCTTGATGCATGATTAAAATAATAGAAGGTTTTGCAGCAGCTTTTGTTTGCCTGTTTTCTGCCTTATCAAAAAAATATTGCACCAAAGCGTAAGGAGCTACTGTTTTGATTCACTTCGGAGTTGAATAAGGCCAGCTCCCATGCTTTTTCCAAGCCTTCTGAAAGAGTCCTAAAATGTATAATATCAGAATTTAGTTCAAGAACACATTGCGATATTAGATAAATCTTGCAGAACTGCACAGAACCGAAACTAAGCAACAACAATAAGCCACTTCCGCATCTTGCATATCAGATTTCCTCAAGTAATCACTCATACATCGTACGCGGTAAAATAGGCGTTTATCTTTCAAATAAGGCGAAAAAGTCGTAATTTTAGAATCTGATAAAAAACATAAAAAGCCGAAGTAGCTCAGCTGGTAGAGCAACGCACTCGTAACGCGTAGGTCGTCGG
>JAIULZ010000011.1 GCA_022565805.1 Balneolales bacterium | reverse complement strand
CCGGGCACATCACCGTTACCCCGTTTTCATGCAGGAAAAAGTTATCGTTCTGCAGCGCCTGAGCGTTTAAAATCGGCGCAGAAAATAACACCACAATTACCAGCAATGCCGGGATTAGTTTTAAATTCTGGTCTGTATGTCTTTTATTTAGCTTGATGCTTTTTTTGTATATCGTTTTCATATGGCTTAACCTTTTATTTATTGGCAAGTAATTGAGAAATTTTATAAGGATTATTGTAAGTGCACTTAAATTTTGATCGTTAGGTATTTGCTACATCAATTTTCGATTGATGCTTAACCGAGGCCATACTTCTAGTCTTTTGAGCGCTTTTTTGCTACTACAACTTAAACAACCATATTCTCACAAAACTATCGGGTATACAGCTTACTGCTCTATACCTGCAAAAGGCTACCTCGATTTATTCTGCATTATTTTATTTTAAATCAGCAAACTATCTGCTGCTCCACATATTAATTCGGAGTTATTCATATCAAGAGCTTCAAAATGTTCCAATTAATTAGCAACAAAGTTTAAAGACCATGAATTGAATACACATTTATTTACATGAGAGTTATAAGATGCAAGGTGCTGTTAATGTTAACTCAAAGTCATGTTAAATGAGCTCCGACTACTGTATATGCGAAAGAAATAGTCAAATTGAATCACACAAATTTTAATAAGTGGCTGATTTATCACTAAAAGGGTGCAAATATTTCATAAACAGCACTTCCTAACCAATTGTAGCCAATAAAGCAGCATTTCATGGCTTAAGATAATGACCCGAGACAGGGCGAGGAGGAATCCACAGAAAACATCACCCTTGATGAGGAAAACATAACTCTAATTCATCACAATCTTGAAAAGGTAGCTTCATTCCATTTAAACTGCATTTGGTAGTGCGATATATTTCGAGACTGAATTCAGGATTTGAATATTACCCCGCCGGTTGCCCATCGAATTTCGCAACGCTTGGAGCTATGTTTTTATATTGTAATCCATTTCTTAGCCCAACCACTGACTTCTGACCGCTGCTCTCTGTCTCGGCGGCGGGTTTATTCGCTGGTAGATGGTAGAGAGCTGAAGCAACTCCCGTGTAAATCCATTTCCCAAACCCAGACCCGGTGGTGTTTTTGCAAATCGAAAAGAGGAAAAGTTCGGGTGAGCGGCTTTTGCAATTTATTCTATATGGAAATTAAATCCTTTTAAACTCGGCTACTTCCCACTCATACATCTCTCCCATTTCCGAAAGCTTCTTAAATCCTTCAAATTCGATAGGTATTGTTTCTATTGTGGTGGAATCGGAGCTGATGCTTCCCTTTTTGGATGTAATTTTTCCACTTTTGAAGTCAAAATAATCGGATGAAAACACGCCGCCCGAAACGCCGGCTTTTTTTGCGGAGACAAGAACAAGCGATTCATCTATAAAATTAAAGGTGTAGGAGGTGCTCGAGCGCACGTATTGATAGCTTATGCTCAGCGTATGATTTTCGATTGAAACCTCCGGCTCAAGATAGCAGTCCATTCCTCCGGAAATAGGTGGAGCAATAAATCTGTTGTTTTGAATGCTTACTTTTGGCTCATCATCATCATCATCATCATCATCATTACCAGCTGTTAACACCAGAATAATCCGTTTTTCATCGGCCAGTCGTTGTGCGCTCTCGCTACAATTTATGAATTGATGTTCCCCGGATTGCAGAATTACAACAATATCTTCAAGGTGAGCAGAGCTCAGGTTTCCGGAATTTTCTTTTATGATGGTCCAACCACTTATTTTGGAAACTTCTGAGATTGTCATTCCATAGAAATCTGGATTGTCTGTATCCCCGCTTTGGGCAAAAGCCGTGAAGGTAGCAAGTAAAAATATAAGCTGATGAAAAAGCTTCATGTTTTTTGTTTTTATTGCCTTTACAACCTTTCGATAGCTTTGCAAAATTAACGTTTTACGGATGTTATCAGGTTTAATAAACTAGAAAATTTGTAAGTAACCTAAACCACTTTTTCTCGTAGTTATAATTTTTATTTCCATTACCATTACCATTACACATACCCCGATAAAGGTTTGAAATAACCCAATCTGCTATGCTCAAATTTGAAAATGTGGTCAAAAAGTTCGCCAAAGTGAAAGCAGTGGACGATCTTTCTTTTGAAATTAAAAAGGGTGAAATCTTTGCGCTACTGGGTCCGAATGGTGCTGGAAAAACCAGCAGCATTCGCATGATTATGCAAATTATGGAGCCCGATAGCGGATTAATTTCGTTCGATTCTTCTGTTCTGCTTGGTTCTAAGGTGAATCGATCAAAGCTGGGTTATCTGCCCGAAGAGCGGGGTTTATATCAGGATGCGCCTATTATGAAGACTCTGCTGTATTTGTCCTCACTTCGCGGTAGTGATCCGGCTGAGGCTCAAAAAAAGGCAACGGCCTGGCTCGATCGTTTTGGAATACTGGATAGAAAAGCCGAAAAAATTTCGACGCTTTCGAAAGGAAATCAGCAAAAAGTGCAGTTTATTGCTTCTATTTTACATGAGCCGGAATTTGCCATTCTGGATGAACCATATTCCGGTTTCGATCCGATCAATCAGGAGCTTATTTCCGATATTATTCGCGAGCTTCGGGATGGCGGGATGACGATTCTGCTCAGCGCCCATCAAATGCAGTTGGTTGAAAATATTGCGGATCGCATCCTGATGATTAATCACGGCAAAGAACTGCTTAGCGGTACCTTCGAGGATATTCGGAATAATACAATTTCCGACAAAAAGCTTATTGTTTCCTATAATGGTGCCGCAAAAAAGGAGCTTTTCGAAAGCTCAGCCCACATCCGAAACAGCATTCAAACAGCTCCCGAAGAATGGGAGATCTATTTTTCTGAAAATTATTCGCTCAACGAAGTCCTTAAAATTATGATTGAAGCCGGCACGGTGAAAAGCCTGAAAACGTCGGATGTTAACCTGCACGAAATCTTCATTGAAAGCTTCAAAACAGGAGGGCGGGTTCATGAATAATCAGCTGAGAACGGTTTGGAATGTTACAAAATGGGAGTATACCCGTTTTTTTAAGTGGATCGATATGATTAAAGGAACGGTGTTTTTCTTAGCGTTCGGATTGATCGGCGGCGTAATTGGTTTCTGGGTGGCCTCAGACACACTTTCGGTTCCGGAAATTGCAATTCACCAATATGGGGAATTTGACAAAGAAAACTTTCAGAGCAAAGAGCTTAGATTCAGCGATCGAACCAACGATTCTATGGAGCTTCTGCTTGAGGAGCTTCAGGCGGGCAGCCTCGACGGTATTCTGACTATCGTTTCTTCAGACTCTGCCACCATCAGAATGAAGAGTCAGCGGGGCTGGCTTCTAAGCTTGCGTCAATTTTTGAAAGAACAGCGCACCGAACTGAAATTGCAGGAATTTAATATTGATGCGACCGTTTTTGCCGCCATTGAGGAAGGAATGGTGCTTCATACCGAATTCGACCGGGGCAGCGAATCATCATCGGCCGATAAGTGGCTGGCTGGCATCGCCATTTTCCTTGTACTCATAGCCGTGTTTATGGGATTTGCTTATCAGTTTACGGCCATTACCGGAGAGAAGCAGCAGCGAATTACCGAACAGGTTATATCGGCCATACATCCGCAAACCTGGATTGATGGCAAAATTCTTGGAATTACGGGAATTGGATTAACCTATGTAGTCTATTACGGAGGCCTTGGGCTAATCAGCGTCGTTGCGCTGGTCAACTTTACCGGGGCTCCTTTTGGCGAGGCTTTGGCTTTAATCAACCCCGGACTGCTTCTCCTATTTTTGATTTTATCACTTCTGGGAATTTTGATGATCAACTCTTTCTTTGCGGGCATTGCGGCCACGATAGATGATCCGAACACATCACAAAAATCCGGCCTTATGATGATTCCTCTCTATCCGGTTTTGTTTGCTTTTGTGGCCATTTTCAACGCCGATAGCACCGCCATTCAAATACTGGGAATGTTTCCATTAACATCCTATGCAATTTTGCCCGTCCGTTTGGTGATGACACAGGTAGCCTGGTGGGAGCCCATTGTTGCCATAGCTTTATTAGCCGCAACAGCATGGATATTCCGCTTATGGGCAGGGAAAATATTTGCCACAGGCATGATGATGTACGGAAAAGAGCCAACCATCAAGGAAATGGTGCACTGGTTCAGGAGATCGTAAAATTAAAAGAAAAGTAGGAGGAAAGCTTTATGGAAGAGATAAGAGCAAACTACAAGTCCCAGATTTTTTTGTTTTAGCAATAGTGATTGCAACGCCCATATTGGCCATCATTTAGCCTGTTCGCATTATTCTTTGATTCGGCGCCCGAAGAAGATAGGTCGATCCGTCTGTATGCCTAAGCCGTACAATCACTTCTACCACAAGCCCGGTATTCCACATGGGCCCGTTTCTGGCAACTTTTCTCAGTTCATGAGCACCGGTCTGACTTGGTGGTGTATTTGCACCCGACAAGTATGTATCCCAAACGTCGATAATATTAACGATCCATGCCGCATCTGCAGTTAATGACTCCGGAAAAGGAGTCAGGTCGGTAGTCTTTATTGTAAGTGAAGCGGATAGGGAATTGCTATTGGGATTGCTTGTGGGCATAAAGTCGCGCAACAAGTAGGTATCCATCACCAAAGCCTGATCTCCAATATACAGCGTGTCTGGAGCTGCCATCAGCTCAGGAACAGGCATTTTGCCCGGGCCGTAATTATCAAGATCCATTGATAAACAGCCAAAGGTCAACAGCGTGGAAAAAAGTATTAGTAAATATGTTTTCATACGGCCAAAAGTTAGTTTATGGTTGGGAGTGGTTATTCTAAAGCAATTTGCTACTGACTGAAAATCAATAATAAACATAAAATAACCTCTCATTCCGGCTTAAATGATTATACATAGTTTAATATTATCGGGAAGATTTTGTTCCCTTCATTTTAAATTTACTCTTAAATCATGTAAAAAAAATATAATAGATGTTTGTATAAAACTATCTGATAATACTTTCTATCTTGTTTTAAACCTCATTTCTTTGGTTAAATTCACGAAAGCAGAGTCTGTATTTTTCATGCAGTTTATCAAATAAGCCGTGTATTTATCTGTCAGATAAACGGTCCTTGGAAAGCCGTTCTACATAATTTCTGAAGAGAAAAAATACCTTACTTTGTTGTAAAAATTACGCTGACGATACTGGCTTTTTTAAAATCTCAGTGGAATTTTCCGGTCAGCGGCGCCATGACGTACTATTCCGGTGGAGCCGGACTTACATCATCTACGGCCGACTATCACACCTTTCTTTCGGCGATACATCAGGGCGGGGCGTTTAACGGAAACCGGATTATGCAGGAGTCTACCGTTTCTATGATGACCGAGAACAAGGTGGGAGAGCTCGATCTGGGCGGGAACAAGTTCGGATACGGACTGCTGATTACCACCGAAGAAGCCCGAACCGAAGGAAAGCGTGCGGCAGGCAGCCTCAGCTGGGGCGGCGCCTTCCAAAGTACCTACTGGATCGATCCCGAGCACGATCTCATTGTTGTGCTGATGACACAGGTGATGCCGGCTTTGGGTCAGAATGAGTTTTACGATCGCTTTGAGCGGGCGATTTATGGGGTAGTGGAATAGGAAAGTTTTTCTCGAGCGAATTGCCGTGCCGCGCTCCGACTTTTCGGAGGATTAACAGGATTTTTTTGTAGGGTGATCGGATCCCAACCGGATTTCTTACGTTATAGGTTAATTACGGCTCGGTGTGTTTTTACCACAAGTTACGCAGAGGTTACGCAGAGGTTTCGCAGAGGGAAGGATGTTTTTGATTCACATTTTATTACTCAAGTGTTTCACTGAGTTTTACGTGATTTTCAAGCTTTGGTCTCCATTTTTCTTGCTCCATCATAGTGGTACGTAGCTTTTCATGAAAATAAACCAGATACCACGTCATCCCATTGAAATCGCATATATTCGCAAAAACTTTATCAGAATGAATCATTATTTTCTTTATGAATTCATCATTAGGTTCTCTATGGTTGTTAATAATCTGACTTAGCATAACTGGAGTAATATCAATATCGCTTGCAAATTGATTCCTTTTAGAATATATAGCATCTATATAGGATTCCAGAAAAGTCAAAAAATGTTTTCGGTCATCATAATCTGGTTCTTTAATAAACTCTTCCATCCTTAATTTTAGCTGCATCAGTTTAGCACGTAGAATATCATCTTTGGACATATTCTTCATTCTTTTTAATCGCGCTTCCATTAAGGCGATGGATTCTGATTTACGCTCTTTCTCTGATCTATATCTTGAATCCACTCCAAACTCAGGATCTTCAGTCGGGTTCGTCTTATTATGTTTATTCATGGCTATAGCGATTTATTAAATTCAAAATTTCTGGCCCTTCTAGACTTAACGTCATACCAGTCGGTAACATCTTGTATTCAGAGATATAATGATGAGCAATTTGACTTTTTGGCATAAGAGATACGCAAGCTAATTCGCCATAATCTTGTACGGCAATTTTGGCTGCATGAGCTATTAGATTTCCAGCTATCCTACCGTATTTTTTTTGTTGTCCTTTATTTTCTTTGGAGACGGTAAGTAGCCGAATGTGAACTCTCCATTCAACTGGGATTCTCTCCAATGAAATAAGACCCAGTATATTATTCGATCCAACTATTTGTAATTTATATACTTCATAGTTTCTTTCTTCACTCCAATCAAAGAAATAACGCTCTTTTTTTAGCGATTTACAATCAGTGCCTTCTGCTAACGTAATTTCGACTTGAAATCTTTTCTCAGAAGAAATTTCTATAATATGCATGCAATAAATATACAAAAAGTTTACATTTTTAGGAAAATATATACGCAAGAATTATTTTATATGTAAACTATTTTATCTTTTACTCAACGGACTATTGTGGGTTATAGCCCTTTCCCTTTATTGAGAATTCGAACATTTGGTCTCATCTGGGCAGTACAAGAAGTTGATCGATACTGGTTATTTGAAGAGAATTTGAAAATCATGAATACGATTTAAATATTTCTGTCCATTTGTTGAGGCTAAATACAAGGGGCACCCATCATTTTTTTTTCGGATTAATACCCATCAAACGACGATTAACCAAAAAAAAATAAAGCCCGCCCGCTTTTACGGGAAGGCTTTGATTTTAAAATAGAAGATGAACTATTCCTGTTTACTATCCAGCGTTTATTTAACCAGCATCATAGTGCGGTTTTTGATAACATCGCCCGCCACTAAGCGGTAGATGTACATGCCACTCGACAGCCGTGAAGCGTCGAAATTTACGGTGTGGTTTCCGGCGTTCACTCGGCCGTTAACCAGAACCTGTATGCGCTGACCTAACATATTGTATACCTCAAGGCGAACATCTGCTGCTTCGGGCAAGTCGTAGCTGATTTGAGTAGTCGGGTTAAAGGGGTTCGGATAGTTTTGATTTAAAGATACCTGAGTTATTGTTTCAGGCTCAGGATTGGTGGATGTATCGGTATTGCCACCACCAACCAGGTAAAACCGGTTGATCTGATCTGTGTTAAATAATATTTCACGATCGCCATCAATTGCACTAATGAAAGTTAGGTTATAATCATTATTCCAACCTCTTTCGCTATATGCATATCCGCCCATTTCCGGGACATACTGAAGTGTGTTTACGGTTCCATCAAGTGATCTCAAAGAATAGTGAGAATCATCACCAGTTGCTGAAACACCGTAAATCCTCAAGTTGCTTTGACTCATCATGCTTGCATAAGCCACTTCATTAAATTCGGCACTATATGCAATTGCGCGAAAATCACGGGCGTTATCGGCAAGTAAAGTTGTATCACCAGAGTCTAGCTCTATGCGGTAAATACCGTTATTATCGGAATAAATAAATGCCACATTATTATTGTAACTTACCACAAAATCGTGCGCTACATTTCCATCGGTTCCAACCAAAATAGCGGGCTCGGGCTCTTCCTCATGTACATTGAAATACAGAATATCGCCACTTTGATAATAGTAGAAGTTTTCAGTTTCGTGCTCAAAATAGAACCTTAGCGTACCGAAGCCATCATTAATATCATACAACTGAGTCCAGTTTTCATAATTGAGATCGGTCTGTATAGCCTTACCTTCATTCGTGAAGTATATATGCTCGTTTTCGACATCTACAGTAAATTTCTGATCCGGCATTCTGTCTGTAACCGTAGAAACCACCTCAGTATCCATGTTATATTCATAAACAATTCCAAATCCAATATGGTAGATAATAGAGTTTGTATCAGGGTTATAAATAGTCTCATCCGGAGAGTATGCTGCGCCTAAGTCAAAAAGTTCCGTTTCTTCAAGCTCAGCAGCAGCCAGGTTTGTTTTATACATAATTGTCGTGCCATCTATGAATGAAGAATAAAACAACTGGCTGGTGGCTGGAGCAAAGTGTCGTATCGTACCCAGATCAAAATCATACTGAACCGTTTCCATGTTGCTGCCGTCAAGATCCATTCTAATAATAGAATCTGAATTGAAGTTTGAGCCCATAATATAGGCTTTACCATTTTCGCCGACATATAAATCACCATTGAAATCGAGATCAGTAATAAGCTCGGTGTTGCCATCCATATCACTACGGTTTAGCCCAATGAGATTTCCAGTTCTGCGTTCGATATAAAATACTTCACCATTGTGGTAAGCATAATCGTCGATTAAAAACGCATCTGCTTCCGGTTCAAACAGTAAATCTTTTTGATCAGCTTCAATATCATACACCTTTATTCCATCAAATTCTTTGAAAATGAGTTTAGTGTAATCGGAGTTAATAAATATTCTGTCGCTAACTATGGACACGTTTTCAGAATATTCTCTGAACTCCGAAAAGTCGCTGTTTGTTTTGATTAACTCCCTTGCATTGCGAATGATGAAGCTGTCTTCATCGGCAACGTTGAAAATAAGTCTGAACTCAGGAGCTGAATGGGCAACCCGCTCACTTTCCTGTGTAACAAGATTCGTTTTTTCTATTTGAAGTCCATCAAAATGATAAAGCACCGGGTCTGAATTCTGTGCGGATATCTCAACATTATAACCAGATAAAAAGCCCATTATAAAACACAGAAATACAAAACTTTTAGTTATCAATCTTTTCATAGTTTTTGATTTTAAGAGCTAAAGAGACCAAAATATATAAACAGCTAAATGATACTCTTTGCCACGATTATCAATTACCAAGTCAGCTGACTAATTCAACTTACCTAATTAATCATTATCTGATAATAACTTAGCTTAGATAACCTCGCATCTCAATACTTAGAAGTAAGTATTATTTGTAAAAGAACGCCATCAGGCAATGGTTTTCAGCAAGGAATGGCAACAATTACGGATATTGGTTGATGAGGGCTACTGGAGAACGTGGCGGTTCCACCAAGAATCTGTGGGTGAAAAAAGTCTGAAGTTAATGAAGCGTCATGGCGCGGCATTATTCACATTCTGAGTTCAAATTCAGGATATATGATACCTATTATGCTCTTTAAATGAATCATTTTATAAACGTTCATCTTAGCGACAGGAGAGAATGGAAATGATATTGCTTAACCGCAAAGGAACACGCGAAGGTTTGCACGAAGGGCGCGACGGATTTCGGAGCATATCTTTTTTGCTAACAGCGAAGTGCGAAAGCTTTTTGTCACAAGCCTTCATCTTTCTGAAGTTTTGAAATAAATAATTCATGACGGTCTAAATTTGTAGAGAGAAATACTTGCAGCCATCTGTCTTCTGTCTCTCCGTAGACCATATATTTGTTCACAAATGGAACAAAATTTTCCGTCTTTAGCTCCACTCTTTCAATTTCTGATAATTCTAACGAATAGGTCAACGTTTCGGCGTCTTCCTGCCTTAAATAGACTACTAATCTTTCGTTAGTTACAATACTGCCGCCCATCAGTATATCGGCTGTATTATAAGGATAGAAGTATAACATTTCCTCATGACCAGAAACTATGCCAGTTGTTAACAAGTCGTAATACTCAGATTCCTGAACCTCATCGGCTGTGAAAACCGGGTGATTTTCCGGGGTCGAAAAAACATCGATAAGGCTTAATACAATTAAACCAAGAACCAGAACGGAAGCAATCGTACCAAATACTTTCGATTTTATTGTTGCAGCAACGTATTCCGGATCTTGCTTCGCTTTAATTTTATGATATACAACCGCACCAAAGAATGCATTTGAATAAAATCCTAAAAACAGCACTGCAACCCCAAAACCAAGGGATCCTTGACTCCAAAAATCCTGCAGTTCAACCCGAAGTATAACTTGGCTTGCTAAATGGTTTATCAAAGCAACAGCTGCTGCAACTCTAGACTTATACAACATTCCAATTCCAAGTGCTGCTAAAATGGGTACATCTATGTAATTCCAGGGATCATTAAAATACCCCAAACGGCCATCTGGATTGGATACGATAGAGAATGTTACAACCCCTATTGTAACAGCAGCAGAGAAAAAAGCGGCATAGGCACCGTACCTTGTGGCTTTAACGGCGTAATCAATATCTATCATAGCTAAAGTGGTCTGTTTTCCAAATTACGACCAACCACAAAAGCAGCGTGCCGTTTGTTTGTTTCGCCTAATTTACAACGGGAAAACCAATAACAAAAAACGATTTAACGGAAGGCCTTGATAAACTCATCCATCTTAGGTTTTAGCTGCATCAGTTTAGCACGTAGAATATCCTCTTTGGATATATTCTTCATTCTTTTTAATCGCGCTTCCATTTAGGCGATGGCTTTAGATTTACGCTCTTTCTCAGATGTATATCTCGAATCCACTCCCAACTCAGTATCTTCAATCGGGTTCGTCTTATTATGTTTATTGGTTACTGAGTAAAACGCACCCGTCCATCTAAATTGCAGCCAGACACTTCTTTTGCGCGCTGCCTTAGCGTGAATATCCAGCAGTCGTTATGAGATCGCCAACAATTCACCATTCAAAAACCCATCCTAAAGCTTAAGTATGAAATTTTCTCTCTTGAATGTAGAGTCTTGGTTATGGTATACTGCGGTTAGCGCTTTTCCTAATGCTTGTTTAAGCTTTTTATAATCGCTTGGCTTTGTTATGTAGATATTGGCACCGTATAAAAAAGTATCTTCTATATCTTTTTGTGAATTTGAGGTTGAGTAGATAGCAATGGAAATATCGTTGTACTTTTCTTCTTTTCGGATTTCCTTGAGGCACTCCAGACCTGATAGATTAGGCATATTAAGATCAAGAAAAATGATGTGCGGAAATAAGCTGTTCTGCTTTTGAAGGTAATCCATAAGTTGTTTCCCATCATTTAAAACAGAAACGTGTATCTCTGAAGCTATTTCTTCAAAGATTTCCACAAAGACAAGTCTGTCACCTTCATCATCATCTGTTAGCAGTACGCGCAGGGGTGCTTTGGGTCGTTTTATCTTTTTCATTTTTAAATTCGTTTAAAGGTATGTAGATATTAAACGTGCTGCCTTTAGTCAGGGAGCTTTTTGCATTAATTATACCGTTATGATGATCAATTATTTTTTTTACGGTCGCCAGACCTATACCTGTGCCGGGATATTCTTCTTTGGCATGTAGTTTTTGAAAAACCTCAAATATCTTTTCGCTGAAACGTTCTTCAAAACCAATCCCATTGTCAGAAACCGATATATGGCAGTAATCTTTATCTGGCATTAACCTTTTGGCGTTTAGTTTATCTCCCTTTCCGATCTGGCATAAAATTTTTATGTGAGGTTTTACGCCTGGTTTAGAAAACTTAAGTGCGTTGCTTATTAAATTGTGAATGAGCTGCCGGAATTGAAAAACAATTATATCTGCTTCGCACATTTCTCCTATATCAACAATGGCCTGTTTTTCCTTAATAATCTCACTAAAATGAGAAATAACCTCTTCAATTACTGGCTTAAGGTTTAGTCTTTCAAACGTTCTTTCCGAAGTATTAAGCCGTGAAAAAGCGAGCAGGTCATCAATCAGCTTTTGCATGCGTTCTGCTGCTGCCTGCATAATATTGAAATAGGTTTTGCCTTTTTCGGAAAGGTTATGACTCTCTTTTTCTAGAACTCGCCCAGCGAAGGTTTGTATTTTCCGAAGGGGTTCCTGCAGGTCGTGGCTCGATATATAGGTAAAAGCTCCAAGCTCTTTGTTGGTATAAACCAGTTCTTTATTGGTGCTCCTGAGATCTTCAATAGCTTTATTTAGCTCAACTGTACGTTCCTGAATTTTCCCTTCCAGCTCTTTGGTATGCTCCTTCTGAATATCTCGTCTTCTTTCCCTGGTTTTTACTTGTTCGGTAATATCTTCGAGAGATAAAAGAATTAAATTTTCTGATTCATCATCTTTAACTACTTCCCTTGCATTTAGTAAAAGGTGCAGCTCACCTAAATCCGGAAAAGTATGAATAAGCTCATAGTCCACGATAATAGGATTTTGCGGGATTATTTCTTCAAGCAGTTTCCGGAGTTCCGAAAAGTCCCAATTTTTGCTGTCAAGATGGTAAATAAGCGAACCCACGGTTCCTTTCTCATTAAGCTTGAATTGCTTGTAAAAGGCATTGTTGGCTGTTCTTATTTTCAGGTGCTTATCGAGTACGAGTAGTGGTTCGCGTATGTTTGCTACTATCGACTCCGAATAATTTCTTTCTGCGCCTATTTGTTCGTTTAAACTGGACATTTCCTGATTCAGAACAATGAGTTCTTCGTTGGTGCTTTGTAACTCCTCCTTACTGGTCTCCAATTCTTCGTTTAAACTTTGTAGCTCCTCACTGCCGCTCATTAACTCTTCGTTTGCGTTCTGGAGCTCTTCGATAGCCGCTTCCTGGTCTTCAGAAATGGCTCTCATATCTTCCCTTGTGTCTACAAGTTCCTGCTCCAGCTGCATAATCCGATGGTCTTTTTTGCTGTCGGATACGCTGCGTTCTGTTATTGGCAGGCTTTCCTGGTCTGAGGCTATGCCTGGTATGGAAGCGGCCTCGTGAAACAGCACTAAATAATAGGCTTCTATAGTATTAGGAATGGGAATAGCTTCGATAGATATTGAGCGAAGTTTGTTGTTTATCTTAACCGGTATATTCTCTTTTTTAACCTCAATATTTTCTTGTTTGGCCTTATAAAGAATGTTTCGCAGCTCAAACGCAAGACCTTCTGCCGCCAATATTAGCAGGTTATGGCTTGGTTTTCCCGATGATTGCTCCAGATAAGGGCTTGTTTTACCGCGATACTGCACAATATCCATTGCATGGTTAACAACTACCCCAGCCGGAGTGTATTTTTTAAGAGTAATCTCATCTGCAACTTTTTGAAAATCGGGTCTTTTCTTTAAAGGCTTTGCTGTTTCTTGAAGTTCGTTGAAGTCAAGTTCTGACCTGCGGTTAACGACCTGTACAAACTTACTTGGAACATCTTTAGGTGCATATATTTTGTCCTTTTTATCAATCACAGAAAACAGATCCGAAACGACATTAGTTGTTTCGGATTTACCGATAAGCAAAAATCCGGTTTTGTTTAGTACGTAATGAAAAGTAGTGAGTGCTTTTTTCTGTAAATAGGGTTCGAAATAGATAAGCACATTTCTGCAGCTTATAAGATCAATTTTTCCAAATGGGGGATCTTTTAAAAAATCATGAACTGCAAACACGCACATATCACGGATTTGTCTGCTAACCTGATAACGGCCATTTGTTTTATTAAAAAACCGTTTTAACCGTATATCGGATACTCCTGCAACTTCTGCTTCTGAATAAGCCCCAAGACGAGCCTTATTTATGGCTATTTCGCTCAAATCGGATGCGAAGATTTGTATTTTTTTCCCATTATCTCCTGTAGAGTAATTGTCCAGAAGTTCTTTAAAAATTATGGCCAGAGAATACGCCTCTTCACCGGTGCTGCAGCCTGCCACCCAAACCCGAAACGTTTTACCAGCCGGGAGCTGATCTATAAAGTCAGGTAATATTTTTGCAGACAGATTATCGAAAATCGATACATCACGAAAAAAAGCTGTAACTGGTATTAAAAAATCCTGATATAAAATATCCTGTTCGTCTTTAGTGTTCCTTAAAAAGTTGAGATAATCAGATATCTTCAAATTTTTGTTAAGCGCCATTCTTCGCAGAATTCTTCTGCGAATGGTAGTTTGTTTGTAATAGGTAAAATCGGTGCCTTTTCGCATTCGCAGTTGGGCAACAATATGCCTGAAAGACTCTTCGTCGTCTTCGACGGGTTGATCCGCAAAGGCTGCGGGGTAGCTTATGATTTTTGTTATTTCAAGGAGTTTTTCCGGAATTTCTTCCGGGCAGAGAATAAAATCTACCACATCAGCACGTATTGCGCTACCAGGCATGCCACTATGTTCGGCAGATTTTAAATTTTGCGCAAAAGTAATCCCCCCGTTGTCTTTAATAGCTTTTAAACCCTTTGTGCCATCTGAGGCGGTACCCGACAGCACAACACCAATGGCGTGCGACTCATAAATTTCCGCAAGAGAATAGAAAAGCAGATCAATGGGCAAGTAGCGATCGTACTTATTTTTACCGGGTCGTGGCTCGAGCCTTAGTTTACCTCTTGAGGTCACCATCATTTTGTTGCTGGGCATCACATAGATATGGTTTGGCTCAAACAAACAGTCTTCGAAGACTTCTGTAACAGGAATTTGAGTGCCCTTGCGAAGTATGTCGGGTAGCAGGCTTTCATGATCCGGATCTAAATGTTGTACAATTATAAAAGCCATACCCGAATCTTCGGGTACGGCTTTTATGAATGCCTTAAAAGCAGCAAGCCCTCCGGCAGAAGCACCAATACCCACTACTGGAAATAAATTAGCAGATTTACTTTTGCTGCCTTTTGTAATACCACTTGATTTTTTCTTAGCCTCTGCCATTTATTTTATTCTGTTGTAAGTACAAAGCTTTCTTTTCCCGGAAGATCTAAATCTTTGTTAGCTATTAGTAATAACGATTTGTAGATAAGCTGCTTCAGGTCATGGAAATGAGCAGGTTTGCGGATGTAGTAATGAGCCGCATCATTAAACACCTGTTTTATCATTTCTGTATTGGTAGCAGTAGAAAAAATGATTACCGGCAAATCCTGCAGGTCTGGATTCCGTTTAATCTCTGCTAATGCAGCGAACCCATTTTTTCGTGGCATATTTAAATCAAGAAAAAGAACATCTGGAAGCTTGTTTTTTTTCCGAATAAGCCATTTCATTAATTCTTCGCCATTGTTAAATGTATCAATTTGTACGAATACAGGAAGTTCTTCTATGGCTTCTTCAAAAAGAAGACGATCGTCAAAATCATCTTCTGCAAGAATAATTTTAAATTTTCGTGTAATGGGTAAAAATTCGGGTTGTGTATTCACTTTATTAATGTACCTATAATTAAGATGTGGAACAATCTGCATGAAATTATTCAATATAATTGAGCCCTCTTTTTCTGATTTTAATGGTCTTTTTTTTAAAAAATATATGTAACCTATTTATTACTCTCGCATAAATGTGATAAACGCCCCAAAGATTGTATAAATAGTAAGTACTACACCTTATAGAAAGCTTTGAATAATCTTCTGTAAGATTGAGAACAAAATTCATTTATAAAAAACTTAGATATCAATCTATTTTAAATTAAATATTACAAATTCAAGTATTTTTATTACATATTCTTGAGATTATTATTCCAAATGAGATGTTTGAATATTCTCTTTTGATGTAGCTCTGGATCTCTTGTAGCGTGCCTTACGGTATAAAAGGGGGCTAAAGATTAAAGCAAATATTGGTAATTTCTGATACCCGACATTCGGTCTTCTGGCTCTCGGTCAATTAAAAACTAAACATGAAGTTTTTCTCTTCAACCGCCAAAAAAACCAGCCCCCTTCCGGGAACTGGTCTTATTCGATTTAAGGGACACGTATGTTGTGTATTGTTACCTCTCTTGGATGTTTATTATATGCTTTATAAATAATTTGAACAGTTCGGTATCTTCCCGCCCGCCCGGCCAGCAGATATTTCCTCCATATTCCGAACATTTTGTATAGTCTGATGTGAGTTGCCAAATAAGGCTTCCATCGAGCTCTATTTCTTCTGCTATATTCCATAATGAAGTATACATGGTACGAACCCGATCGTCTCCCCACCCCGGAAAGCCGTATTCGCCTAATAAAAAGGGTTTTCCATTTTCGTTTGCTATACTTTTATGATCGGATATCCAGGCGTTTTGCGCTCTCAAAAGATTATCGGTTATACTAAAGCCTAAACCATACTCAGACGGGTACCAGTGCGCGTTACCGTAATCTATTTCCGGAATTGCCGTGTTTAAAATATAGCTCGTACCTTCATTGGCACGGAGTACATAGGTATTGCTGTATTGGTTTACGGAATAGGCCGATGGAATATCATGGTCGAAGCCTTCTTCTCCGGTACCAACCAGCTGATTTGGTGCAATCGATTTTATGAATTGCGCCATTTCCCGGTACCAGTCCCGCAGAATTTTTGGATCATGACCTTTATTTCTGCCCTCATTCATAATTTGCCAGGATAATATGGCGGGTTCATCTTTGTAGGCAACGCCGGTAAATGTATTTACCCGGTTTAGGAGCATGCTCACATAATCGAGGTACCATTTCTGAGTTTGCTCATTATTCAGGAAAAACTGCATATTAACAGATGGGTTTTCTGCACCAGCCCAAGTGTTGTACTGACAAATACCGCCGAGTTCGTCCCAGTAATTAATGAACGGAAGGATGAATCGAAGGCCTCTTTGTTTTCCCTTTGCAATAACCAGATCCAGGTTTATGAGAGCCTGCTCGTTGTATACTCCCGGAAGTGTTTGAATTACATTCTCTTTGGGGTCGGTAGCGCTGTATCCGCAATCATAACCATCATAAAAGGCCCACATTCGAATAACGGAAATATCGGCAGCCTTAAAAGTATTAAGGGTATTTTCCACTACTTTCGGGTCTATTTTCTCATAATTAGGAAGGTAATAGGCATTTGTGCCTGCAAAACGAAAAACAGACCCATCCAGCATAAATTTACCGTCATAAATCTTCACAAATAGAGAATCATGCCCGGGAGTTTCTGCACTCTCTGTGGTTTCCAGGCTAATTTTTATTGGATTATTTACATGGATAAATCCAAAATAAATTAGAAAGAATGTTAGAATAAGAGTTGGGTTTACTTTCAAAATATAGTGAGTTCTAAAATTGCAGTTGTTTTTCGGTTTTTTTTTCTTTTTGCAATTCGTATTTACAGATACCCGACTCTTCTGCTATTTGCAGGTTGTATTCGTTGGTTTCATTTTCGGGCAGCGGATGAAAAGAAACCGTTTGCCGAAAAAGAAACCATTTCTCTTTTCGCAGGGCATAAGGTTTAAAACCAGCGCGGTGACAGCCTTTAAGAGAGGCAATATTTTTAGTATCCACAAAGGTAATTACCCATCGGGCATTAATAAGAGCTGCCTTTTCTGCAATTAAAACCATTGCTTCGGGCATAATTCGTAACCCCCTGAAATCGGGACTCGCATAGGCGCCCTCAAGTAGTGCCACTCGTGCCTTTATTTTTGGAAAAATACCTTTAAAATGGCATCTCACTTTTTCATTATGGGTATAGCCAATTAGCCACTGCATATAGCAGGGCTTGTCTTGTATAGTGGTAGCCACATAGCATGTAGGAATATTAGCCTTGATAATTGCCCGCTGATGCGCAAGAACTCTTGGGTTTACAGTACCGGTTTCTGGTTCTTTTAAAATCAGGTTAATATCATCTTCGCAAAGCGGACGAACAAGGATTTTAATTTTTGCCGGGTTAGCCTTAAAGGGTTCAGAAATATCCCTCAGGAGTCCAAAAGAGCTTGATTCTGAGTACACACGTTGCTTAAACTCTTTGAATAGCAAGGTATAATGGCCGCCTATCAGTAATTTTAACATATTCTTAAAACTGATAAACAATGGGCTGAAAGTTTTTGTTTCTAACATGATTTATCTCATTTTAAAGGTGAATTGCAGTAGTTTGTAGTCGCGAATATTTTTGCTTGGCAATGGGTATAAAATTTCCCGCTGTTCTTATTTCCTGATAACTCCCGCTTCCCGGTTTATTTTGTGTAAAGCTTAGTTTGTATGATGGGTTATATGGTTTACTCCCTTGGCAGAAATTAATGTTAAGTGCTTTTTCCATGGTATTAATCGGGAACTATGATGTTTTCTTTACTGTGCAAAGAGATAGCTTCGTCGGGTATTGCGCTTTGTACTTCTCTGTTAAGCTGTACCTCGGTTCCAATTTCCTGCAGGCTCAGAATCAATTTTTTTACCGATATACCTTTCTGGAGAGCCGTTGATTGAAGCCGGATCAGATTTTCACTCTTGATGGCCTCATCACAAAGGTAAATAGAGTCTATTTTTTTACTCAGATGGTTTTTTTCCAGCTCCCAATGGCCGCCAAAAATCGGGTATCCATTTATTCGCTTGCCTTCGAGTGCGGGGTTGTCATCTAAAAATCCTATCACCTTAGTATTGTTGTTCGACAGGTCCATAATGTTCTTAAGGATTAACACCCCATTATGGCCGGCACCGTAGATCAATACATTTTTTCCGGTTTGTTTATCTCTGTTGTACCAAAACCTCATAGCTTGATAAGTGATTCTGAAACCCAGTACAAAGGTGAGCAGGAAATAGAAATTAATTACCAGAAACTGTATGGCTGCAACCAGCGGTAATACTTCCATTATTGCAAATACTACCGATGTTAAACCAATTGCATAGACAACAGATGCAAAAATATTAAGTACGTTTCCTAAACCTATGGAGCTCATTTTTTCGCGGTATAAACCTGTTATCCACATTGTGGTTAGCTGTAGCGGTAGTATCCAAAGGATGCTGTTTTCGAATTGTGCCAGGTTTACCTGATCCAGATTTAGGCTGCGAAGAAGTAAATAGCTTAGAAAAAAAGAAACTGTAATAAAGCATACATCGGCAAGTCGTACGAAATGGAGGCGGTTAAGAATCCATTTTTCGTAGAAGGGAATCATTAACCCGTTGTTAAATATGGCCATCTCGTAGTAGCGTAGTTTTTTTATGCAGAGAGCCAGTAATACACCAAGCATTATGGCAATTGTTACCGAGCGCGCGACCGTATCGATTTGGATGAATAAAAAAGCGCTGAATGCAAAGAAAATGGAAACGGCATACAAAACCAGAACCGTATTGCGATGACTTAAGCCCAAAGACAGTAACCTGTGATGGATGTGGGATTTGTCGGGGGTGAACATACCGTATAGCCTGCGAAGCAGAGATCTGGAGGTGTCGTCGGGGTTTCTTTCGAGGTAGCTACCCAGTAGTCTGCGAGCCATAGAAACGAGGGTGTCTGTAATAGGTAGCAGTAATACCAGAATTGGAAAAAGAAGGGCAAAACCAGTCGAGATTTTTGCGGTACTTTGTATAGATAGCAGTGCAAGTGAAAAGCCTATTAGCAGGCTGCCAGAATCGCCAAGGAAAATTTTTGCAGGATTAAAATTGTAGCGCAAAAAACCAATTAAGGAGCCGGCCAGAGTAAGCGCTAATATGGCGGATACCACTTGCCCGGACATGGCCGAAACAATGAAAATAGAAAAACTGGCAATTACGGCAACACCTGCCGCAAGACCATCCAGACCGTCTATTAGATTAAATGCATTGGTAATGCCAATAATCCAAATAATGGTGAGGGGGAAATCCAGAATACCCACATCCAGAATTCCACTACCCAAAGGGTTGGTTATGTTAGATATTTTGAAACCGGCGAAATATATAAGAGTAGCAAGCAGAAGCTGTACTCCAAATTTAATCTCCGGCGAAAGAGGTTTTAAGTCATCCCGGAAACCAAGTGCAAACAGGGCTACAAAGCTAAATATTAGTACCGATGCAGACTGCTTGTTTTCAAATACAACCGAAAAAGTCTCGGGAAATAGTAAAAACAGGGCAATAATAGAAATTGCCGAGCTAAGAAAAATGGCAAGTCCTCCAATTCTGGGCATTACAGTAGTATGTACCTTTCTGTCCCCCGGATTATCTGTAGCACCGATCTTTTTGGCAAAATGAATTACCCGGGGCGTTATCGCCAGCGATAGCACTATAGGAATAAGAATAGATAACAAAAAGGGAGAAAACATAGCTTTTAAAGCCCGGCTGATTTGATCAGTTGATATTTAGTGGAAATATTTTTCATGAATAGGGTAGTTTCCAATGCATGGTAAAAGGCAGATGCTGGCACTCAATAGTTTTACCTTGCGAAAGTATGGCTCCCTGAATTATGGCATTTTTTAGCTGTCGTACATTTCCCGGCCATTTATATTCCATACATTCTTTTCTGGCTTTTGGGTCGATACTAAGATCTTTACAACCGGGCTCTGTATCTTGGGTTTCTTCCAGAAAGGTTTCTATGAGGGCCGGAATATCTTCCATTCTTTCGCGGAGCGGAGGCAGCATTATAGCAATCGGATTAAGCAGCTGCAGCAGCTGCGCCCAAATCTCTGTCTTGGATAAATGCTGGAACGTATCCTGACTAATCGAGAGAATAAGCCTCGGCGACATAGACATATTATACTTAAACAGCTGTTTACACCCCCGCAGGTAAGAATGTATAATATTGAGCATATACTCTGCCGATAGTTCCGAAAATTGATCGAGGTACAAAATGCCGCCACCGGCTTTTTCTAAAGCCTCATAGTTTATTTGCAGGTGCTCATTCTCGAAATGAAGATTTTCCCAGAATGCCTTCTTGAATTCGGCTTCATTTATATCGATGCAGTAAAAAGTGTGAAACGGACCTTCGGCGCGATGGCTTATGGAGTGGATAATTTGGGCAATCCTTTTTTTGCCAACGCCTATTTCTCCGATTAGTATAATGTGTTTCTCGAGTTTGGCAATGCTTCTTACTTTAGAAAAAATGTCTTCCATTAGCACACTCTTGGTTTCCAGACCATGCAACGTATACGAAGCATCTTGCAGATCTGTTTTGTAGGGACGAGCTGTAGCTATCATAACTTAAAATTTTAAGGTTAGGCCTGCTTGATGGAAATACTCGCCAGCTCTTTGGCCCGGTGCAAGCATATAGTCGAAACGGCCAAAGCTAAAGACGAATCCGATGCCGGTACGGGGAATAAAAACAGAGTCGTCTAGATTGAACAGGAGCCCGCCACGAATGGCCAGAAATGAAAATGGAAGAAGCTCCATGCCGCCTTTGTACCACAAACCACTATTCCCGAACTCCTTTTCATTCGCAAAAGAAATAGTTAGAAATGTTCTTTCCCCCTCAGTCGGAAACCGGAATGTTGCTCCTACTTCAAGCGATTGCTGCATGAGTTTACTGCCAAGTATAGTGGCTCCGGCTTCTGCTATTTCATAACTTATTTCATTTCCTAATCCCCTAAAAACAATTGCATAGGAGATGTTTTCGGCCGGCGCATACACCAGCCCGAAGTCGGCAGAATAGGCCCAATCGTTTGTACCCTTGTTTAAAGCATAGGCAATTCGCTGATTTACGCCCAGGCTAAATACTTCGCTAAATGCAAAGGCGTAGGCTATGTCTGCATGGTAGAGTTCGGCATCGGGTACAGGTATCTGAGAGTTTTCCCAAAAGTCGAGTTCATCAAACCCTTCGTTCATGAAACCTATACGGGCTGTAATACGGTGGTTCTCTACAGATATGGTGGGAAACTGCAGCGAGTACTGCATCAGGCGGGTATTCCAGCTGTAGTTGGTGTTTATTTGAAAGACAAGATTGTTCTGGTATAAACCGGATAGCGCCGGATTTATGCCCATAGAAGGTCTGCCGTAAAGATCCGATACGGTAGCGCTGCCCATAGATAAGGAACGCGTATCGAAATGCTGTACAGACAGTACTCCGGAATTCCCGGAGGTGCTTATAATTTGTGCCTGTGCTTCGTTTTGGAAGCATAAAGCAGCAGAAGCAATTAGAAGAAGGGTGATAACCTTTGCGGTATGTTTAAGTCTGCTTGTCATCTTAACCAAACACTCTAAAGATTCCGAAAAGGATGACCACATCCCTTAAAAATTCCGACATTTCTCGTACTACATTTTCCTTTTTGGGTATATAAACAATATCGCCGGGGCGCACTGTTAGTGTTGATGATAACATCTGCCCGCTGTCGAGATAGTCTAATAAATTTAGCTCTACATAGTTTTCTGGATCTGCTTGCCGGTACAGCTTCACCTTTCTTAAATCTGCTTGCTCGGTATGTCCGCCGGCTGTGGCAATAAGCCTGAAAATGGATGTTTGATCTGCTACAGAATAATTATCGGGCCTGAAAATCATACCTATGATAGAAACAATCATGGTATCTGTATTTCGGATGGCAATAGTTAGGTTTATTTCTCCTCTTATATACTGCTTAAGCTTTTCCTCAAGCGACCGCTTTAGCTCTGCCTGAGTTAAACCGGTAACGGCAATTTCGCCCACCAGCGGAATGGCAATAGTTCCCACTCTGGATACGGTTGCAAGTGTATTAAAACTGGGCTGTTCCCAGACCAATATTTCAATTTCGTCGCCCGGGCGAATAATGTAGTTCGACACAGTAGCCTGGTTTTCTGTTTGTACCAGGTCTACAATTTGAGGATTCCGGTTATCGGTATTGGGTTTTGTTGATGAACAAGCCTGCATAGCTACCAGAAGGCAGAGCAATAGTAAGCTTACGAGGTGTGGGCGAAGTGTATCTCTCATGGTATTCAATACAATCAAAAATGGGTATGGTTATTCTGTTTTGCCTATGCAGACAACAACAGTGCCAAACTATTTTTATATATATTATATACACTGTAAGCTGTTGATATTTAAGGTTATGAAAATATTTCAATTCAGTAAAGTTTCACAAAACCAGCAAAAAAGATGAGTACCGAATTGGGAATAAATTGCACACCCCTCTAACAAGATTGAGTAAATAGGAATCGAGCAGGAGTATTACTGTAGTAACAAGCGCTCTGCCTGAAAAAATAATAATACCTTAAAACCCACTATACCAATGCGTACAAGGGGTAAGGGGCGGCCACATATTGTTCTACCCTCATTTGGCATAGCAATTGCAGTGGGTAAAGCCAGCTATACCATTGCTATTTCATCAAGTTGTTATTAAACATAAATATATCATGCAAGAAACAAAAAATATTGGTCAGGAGATTAAGTCTGCTGTAAAGCGCCGTCGTGTTTTACTGCTTGTTACCCCCATCCTGTTTTTAATGGCTGCCGCTACAGCTATTTATTTTATAGAGCCGGTTTACAAGTCTTCTACTACCATACTGGTCGAAAAAGATGAAACCCTTAACCCGCTTGTGCTCTACGAAATTGCCGTACACATTGCTTCGGAAGACCGGCTGCAGTCTCTTAATGAAATTATTTACAGCAGATCTGCCATGGAGGTATTGATAGATAGCCTAAAGCTAGAGCGTGGGATGAATACGGAGGCAGAAAAACAGCTATTAATAGAGAAAACGCAAAATAATATAGAAACACGGTCGAGAGCATCAGATTCCTTTGAAATAAGCTTTTACGATACTAACCCTACCCGCGCCCGCGATGGCGCCGAACTGCTGGCTAATTATTTTATTAGCACTAAGCTACGGATGGAAACCCGCAGACACGAAGAGACCGTAAATTTTTTTAGTGGTAAGCTTAAAGAGCTTGAGCAAATCGTTGCTGAGCAACGAACACAAACCGTATTTGAAACAACACAACGCCTGGAAGAGCTACCAAGCAATGCTATAAGCCTGCAAGACAGGCTCCAGAATATTAATACCCGCCTGGATGTAATTGAATGGCAGATTTTCCGCGAAGAAGACAAGCTGGCTATTGTTACAGCCTACCAAAGTGAAACTAATCGTTCAGAAGCAATTAAGCACCTCTATAAACTCCCTATTTCTGAAATTCAGTTTGGTAGTGAACTATCGGTTCTGCTAAACGAATATGATACGCTACAGCAACAGTTTACCGAAAGCTACCCGCGACTTCGATCAATTTCTGATCAAATTAGAGATGTGGTAAACAGGTTACCCGCTACTTTTGAGTCGAATATACAGCGACTAAATTCTCAAAAGAACGACCTTAGCCTGCAAAAGGGGCGGGTAGTAAGTGATATGCAACTCTACTTTGTGGCTACACAAAGAGCCAGCTCGCAAGACTCCGATTTTAGTATTTATGAGGGGTTACTCAACGAAATGAGAGTAAAACTCGAGCAGGCAAAAATGACCCGCGATATAGGTCAGCGTGCTGTAGATCAATTTATTGTTTTAGATGCTGCTAATATTCCCGAAAAACCATCATCACCAAATATACAGCTTATACTTGGTATAGGGCTTTTGTTTGGTTTAATCATGGGAATTGCCACAAGCTTTGTGGCCGAAGTGCTGGACACTACCATGCGCGAAGAAAGTGATATTACTTACAAAAAACCTGTTTTAGCATACCTCACAAATGATTAAGATTACCGAACAGAACATGACTAAAGAATTAGTATTCAAACGCTTAGAAAGTAATTCTTCTGAGACTGGCAATGGTAAACTAATGCTTAACAAACCGGCTATGCCTGTTCTGTACCTGCCAGAGACAAAAAATAAGGTAGACCGTAGCTATATATCAGATAAATATTTTAACAGTTTCAACTTCTCGAAACTGGCATCTACATTTAATGATACTAAAATGGTGCTTGGTATTACCAGTGCTAACCGTAGAGATGGAAAAACGCTGGTTGCAGCAAATATGGCCGTTTCTCTGGCAAGCGGGTATGATCAGCAAACGGTACTTGTGGATATGAATTTCAATAACCCGGTGCTTCATAAACTCTTTGATAAAGACCTGTCGCCAGGTTTATCTGATGCCATTGCATGCGAAAAAATAATTGTGCTCCCCTCAGGTATTAAGAACCTTTTTATCATGACTGCTGGCAGTAGTGCAGAGCTTACACCGGGAATTGAGCATACGCTTGCTATCCGGAAGATACTGCATGCGTTAAAAAGCAAATTTGATTTTGTAATTGTGGATATGGGGTCCATCCTGCCCATAAAAAAATTTCCTATTCACTTTATAAATGAAATAGACGGGCTAATTGCCGTAATAGACAGCCAGAAAACCAAAAAAGGGGAGTTTGATAAAATCTTTAAACACCTCGATGAAAGCCAGTTTATCGGATATGTCTTTAACCGGGTAGAAGCGTAATGAATGTGTTGTTAGGCATAATCTTCTTTCACATGCTCATTCTATACATCTCAAAATTTTCTATGGAAGACACTTTACGCTATGTAATTACCTTCGTACTAACTCTACTGTTGGTTGTTTATGTTGTTGTAATGATGTTTTTGATGCCCGTGCCCGAATCCTAGCCTACCTATGAAAACATTAGACCAATTATCACCAGATTCGTTCTACGAGAGAGCGCTGCGCTTTACTCTGGGGCTCGATCGTGAAAACTCCTTTCTCTTTTGGCTACTAGTTATTTTTGCGGTGGTTTACGGGTGGGGGATATACACTTTTGATGGCAATGTGCCTCTGGTTGCGGGCATCTTGTATCTGTCTTTTGCGATGTTCTTAAGCGTTCTGCGCTTAGATTTAAGCTTATATCTGTTCATGTTCTCGGTTATAATTTTTGACCAATACGCTATTCCCGGTTTTAGCTCTTTTACCATGGATGTAAGGTTTTTCCATAATCTCAAAGAAATTCCATATGTACCTTATCTGCATAGCGGGGTTGTAAGTCCGTTTGAGATTCATGTATTCTTTATTGCTACCGCATTGGTAATTCATGCCTGTGTTAGAAAAAGCTTTTCGTTTAAAGCAATTCCGGTTTGGGGGGCATTTTTGCTTTTCTTTGGCAGTCTGGCTTTTTCATTTGCATATGGCATAATCAAAGGTGGCGATATTATGGTTGCCTTATGGGAGGTAAGGGCTCTTTTTTATCTCTGCCTTATGTATTTAATCGTGCCACAGGTTCTGGATACAAAAGAACACGTTATAACTCTTTTTTGGGTTTTTATCGTCGGTATTAGCTTTAAAGCATTACAGGGCGTGGCAAAATTTATAAATCTGGGATTTACAACAGGCGGTTTCGATGTGCTAACCAACCATGAAGACCCTGTATTTATGGTTACTATTTTTGTTCTTTTTATTGGTTTACTTCTTTTCGGAGCTGGTTATAAACAAAAAGTATGGTTGTTTGTCTCGCTTCTGCCCATGTTTTTAGGTTTTTATGTTGCACAAAGAAGGGCATCGTATGCTTCTTTTATGGTTTGTATAGCCGGGGTAATCCTGCTTCTTCCAGCCATAAAAAGGATTCAGTTTCTAAAGTATTTCCTGCCGGTTTTCTTCTTATTATTGCTTTATTGTGGTGCTTTCTGGAATAACGATGGTACCTACGGCCGCCCGGTTCAAATGATTAAAACGGGTTTCGTAAAACCAGATAAAGAAACGAACTACAGAGATTACTCCTCTAACCTGTATAGGGATTTTGAAGATTATAATCTTGCGAAAACAGTGGCAAATAGTCCTATTCTTGGTAAAGGTTTCGGAAATAAATACGACCAGCCCATACCGTTAGTAAATATTCGCTACACCCTGCGCGATTATATTCCTCATAACCAGATTTACTGGATTTTGGTTAAAACGGGAGCTGTTGGTTTCTTTGCTTTTTGGCTCTTTTTTAACTGCTTTGCAGCCAATGGCACTCAGCTGTTTATGAGGCTTAAAGATCCATACCTGAAAGCTGCAACGCTAGTAATTATTCTGGCGGTTATTAATCAGCTGGTGGTCTCCTTTTTTGATTTGCAGCTTACCTACTACAGAAGCATGCTATATTTAGGCTGTATGATGGGCCTGCTATCTGTAATTCATAATATCGATGCAAGAGAACAGCAACGAGACAAAAGCGATAAAGCTGGTTTAAATGAATGAACCGGCCGAACAGTTAAGCATTGGTAAGTCTGTAGCTCAAAACGTATCGGTTATGTTTGGCGCTCAGGTTGTAACCTGGGGCTCGAGTTTCTTACTACTCTATTTTCTGCCCCGTTACCTCGGGCCAGAAGACTTCGGGCGGCTCTATCTTGCTCTATCTATAAAGATGATATTAGGGCTTCTTATAGACTTTGGCGGTAACTACCTGATTCCCAAAGAAGTGGCGAGATCCGAGAAAAAGGGAGCAGCTATTTTAAGCAGCTATCTTATGCTGAGAATCGTGCTTTGGATTTTATCGATTGGCCTTATTCTTCTTATATCGAAGCTGCTTGGGTATTCGCAGCACGTACATCTGCTAATTTTAATTCTTATTATTGCAAAACTTTGGGAAGGAGGAACTTCTGCGTTTAGTGCGTATTTCCAAGGAATAGAGAAAATGAAATATCCATCGATGGGTACCATCGTGGAGAAGCTTTTTGTGGCCTTCTTTGCCGTGGGTGCGCTGCTTCTTGGGGCCGATTCAATCGGCGTGGCGGTTGTAATAACGGCAGGGGCGCTGCTCAATCTGATTGTTATTTACTGGTTCTCGAGAAGAGTTGTGCGGGTAAGCTATACCTTCGATCCCAAGGTATTCTCACTTTTACGCTCCGGAATGCCCTTCTTTCTATTCTCACTTTTTTCCGTGATTTATTATCGCATAGACGCTGTAATGCTCGCCTCATTAACTTCAGAAGAGGTTACAGGATGGTACGGCGGAGCCTTTCGTTTTTTTGATATCGTAATGGTGCTGCCCCTGCTCTATAAGACAGCTATTTTTCCCGTTTTTTCAAAATTATGGGATAATAAGGCAGGCGTGCTGGAAGATACTGTGGGACAGAGCCTGCGATTGATGATTGTATTTGGCATTCCTACCGCACTGGCCATTTTTCTGTTTTCAGAACAGATTATTCAGTTTTTTATGGGGCTCGAAGCCTACGCACCCTCAGTAATAGTGCTACAGATTTTCGCCCTCAGTATTCCAATTATTTTTGTTGATATCATTTTGGGAAGCGCACTTATGGGGGCTGCCAATAAACAAAGAGCCTGGGCAATTGTGGGGCTATTCGCCATATTCATTAATATTTTTGCCAACTATTTACTTATTCCTTACACGCAAATCATGTATGAAAACGGAGGAATAGGCGCTGCGATCGCAACTTTGTTCACAGAGCTATTCGTGATGGGCGCAGCATTTTACCTCCTACCTAAGGGCTACCTCCAAACATTTAGGAGCAGCTATGTTTTTAAACCAGTCATGGCCTCTGTTTTTATGGTAACTCCCATATTGCTGTTTTTACATTTTACAGGATTGTATTGGATTCTAACGCTCATCATTGGCGGGGTTTCCTACATCACTGCCTTATTTTTTATAAAAACCTTTAATACAGAAGAGCTAGTCCTCATCAAGAGTATGATAGACTCGAATAAAGAAAAATTTATCTATTTCATCAAAAAGTAAAGCTATGAAGATTTTGTATGTTATTCCTTACAGTCCTGCAAATCCTACCTTTGGGGGATCTTTGCGTATTTACAATATATTAAAATACTTAACCCAAAAATATGATGTTACCGTAGTTGGCTTCAGCACCTCTGAGGAAGAAAAACAGCTCATCCAAAATTTTCCCGTGCTGGCCGGGAAAACGCATTTTGTGGAAGATTTATGTAGTAATACATCTACTTACTTCAACTTAATGAGGTCGCTGTTTAGTTTTCATAGCCTTTGGTACCTTAATTCCAGATCTCATAAGCTTCAGCTAAAAATAAATGAGGTTTGTCTTAAAAATACATTTGATGTAATACAGTGCGAATTTCCCGTGATGGGGATGTTTACTTTCAATAGCGATGCCATTAAGGTTTTGGATGCGCATAATGTGGAATACGATAACTTCCAGCGAATGGCGAAGGTTAAGAATCCGCTTAAAAAGCTGTTCTACCTTCTGGAATCCTATAAATTCAACAAGGAAGAAACTGCCGTCTGTCGTAAACAAAATGCACTTTTTGTAACTAGCGAACGCGATATCAACCTGTTTGAAAAACCGGTACCGGCTGTGCCTAAGTATCTTGTTCCCAACGGTGTAGACGAAACATTCTTTTACCCCGGTACGAAGCCGGGGAGGCCTCATTCTTTGGTCTTTGTCGGCATGATGAAATATGTACCTAATTGTGATGGCATCCTTTATTTTCTGGATGAAATCTTCCCCAAAATTTTAGCGGTATATCCGGATGCGACCATCACCATATGTGGCAAAAATCCGCCTAGAGCTATCGTAAACAGAACCTGCCATAACATAATTGTTACTGGCTTTGTAGGCGATACCCGGCCATACATTCATGAGGCATCTGTTTATGTAGTACCATTGCGGATGGGAGGCGGAACCCGGCTTAAAATTATGGAAGCTTTGGCTTCCAAAATTCCGCTGGTAACCACAAGCATTGGCTGCGAAGGTATAGATCTTGAACACAATAAACATGCCTTGATAACAGATAAACCCGATGCCTTTGCAAAAGCTGTAATCGAACTGTTTGATAACCAAGAGCTTTGCGATTCGCTTAGCTACCAAGGGTACGAGCTGGTTATGAGTAAATACAGATGGGCAACCATTGGTGCTGAAATGGAGCGCGCTTTTGAAGAGCTAACAGGCATTAAGGCAAATGACTATTCTAGTGATGAAGACAGGATGAAGTATGAATCCAATGGAATCTATTCATAAAAAATGGGTGCTCTTATGCTTAACGATGCAGAAATTATATACACCAAAGAAGAAGGTTTAAAATACCATGCAAAACCCAAAAAAAAACTTTCTACCCTTATTTTTACCAGTTCTGACGCCTTCGATTTTTTGTATGACGACTGGAAGGAACTTGCCCGGAGATCGGGACGGTTTATGTATATGTCTCCCGATTGGGCAAAAATCTGGTGGAACCATTTTGGTGAGAACACAAATAGGACATTATACATAATTGCAGCCTACAATAGCGAAAAGCTAGTGGCAATATTCCCCTTTTTTAAAGGGGTTTCGATAATTGCGGGTATAGAGATTGACCATCGTTTGCAGCTTATAGGCAGCGGAGGTAATACCAACGAAACCCTGGGCTTTACAGATGATTATGGCATTAGCGACTTTCTGGATTTTATTGTAGACCGGGATTTTGACCTACCCGTTGCCTGCTTATTTCTTACCCTTCTAAGAAATCCCGGCATTGCCAAAAGACGCATTATTTTGCATCAGTTAAGAGACGATAGCTTCATAAAAGAAGTAATTTATCCGTTTCTGCTAAAAAATAATATGGTGCTTAGAATTGCGAAGTCCGACTCCTGCCCGTATATCGATCTTAGTGAGACAGACACTCTTCTTTCGTTTGTTGAGCAATCTAAGCCAAATGCCAGACGAAGATTTCGACAAACCTTTCGAGCGGAAGGAGCCAATAAAGAATATCAGATTCAGGAAGCCAAAACACTTGGTCAGGTTAAAGAAATGTCTGCAGACTTAATCAGATTGCATCAGAATAGGTGGAATGAGATTGGGTTTCCGGGAGTTTTTCACGATTCCAGATTTAGGGCTTTTTTTACGGAAATCGTTCAACAGGCTCATCAAAAGAAGCAGCTTTGGCTAAAACAAGCCGTAGATAGTGAGGGCGTATGTGCAGTACGTATGCTGCTATTGTATAATAACAGATACTATGACTTCCTCAGTGGATACGATATTGAAAGTCCTTCGGCTAAATACCGGCCGGGTATTGCACTATTGCTTAATTTGATTCATGATGCTGCTAAAAGTAAAATTACCTCGGTCGAGCTTTTAAGGGGTAGAGAAGAGTATAAGTTCGACTTTACAGAAAACCAAATAGTTAACTGGCAGATTACAATTCCGGCTCAGCATAAAAAAGGCTTCACCGGGAAGGTTGCGGTTTCGCTGCTTTACTTTAGCTCGCTGCTTTATAAGCACACTCGAAGGGAAATGCTTTTGCTTAATGTACAGTACAGGAAGAAAGGTATTTTAAAGATGGTTTCGGGCTATTTTAAGTTTCGGATGAAGACTCTACAGCGAGGGTGAAATATTGACCGGAGAAAGAGGATCGATACCCAGAGGTCTGCATTAAGAATTATGCGTGTATACATTCTAAAATCTCAAAATCACAAATATATATCACATTAAAACCTTCTGCTTTATTCGTACTAAGGCCGGAGCAATATATAACTGAAGCAAATACGGTCTGCTTCAGGGTTTATCTTTGCGGTAAGGTATATGAGAGGTAGAAGGGTGTTTTTAAAAAAATCTTTTATAAAACGAATTGAGAAAAGTGAGTTTTGTGGTGGGTAGAAAATCGCCTGTAAGTAAAGTTTTTACACATCTATTAAGCAGTTCTATTCTGGGATTTTTTAAAAAACTTCAATTGCAGAGAAATGAAAATTAATGAAGACTTTTAGAAAACATATCTAAAGATATAGAACAGCTAAAATCCGGTTTATTTTTGAATACCAGAGCATAAACAAAAAACAAGGAATAGCCCGATTATTTGAGGGTTTAATTTGCGCGTTAAGGCAAAAGACGGGCAACTTAAACGATTTCGGAAAGCTTTCTGCAGAGCTGCTTGTATAAGCAAAATATGCAGAAGTAGATATATTAATACGATCAAGGAGATGCTGGCACGCTTGTTGCATATGTTAAAAATCAATAGAAAAAAGAGTAGAGATACAGAGAATTAGAGAGAGAAAGAGAGAAAGAGAGAAAATTAAATAAGCCATTGTATTCAACGAAATACAACTATTCAAAAAAGACGTGAGAGACTATAAACTTACCAACAAAATAAAAGTGTTGATGTACCATCGCATTATTCAGGATGTGGCGGTGAAATACAATCATTGGCACTATGTAACCATAGCGGAATTTCGAAAACAGCTTAAGCTTATAGATCGGCTTGGCTACACTCCTATAACATTCAAAGATTATCATTTGTATCAGGAGGACAAGTTAACGCTGCCCTCCAAGCCCATTATTATAACATTCGATGATGGCTATTTAGACACATATGAAAATGCTATTCCCATTATGAAAGAAATGGGAATGAGAGGCGTGGTTTTTGCCATAGGAAACAGAAAACTAAAACGAGCCGAATGGGATGAGCGGGACGAAGACGATGTTTGCCCGTTAATGACCGACAGGCAGCTGCAGGCGGTTAGCAGTCTGGGTTTCGAAATTGGTTCGCATTCAATGCATCATGTAATACTATCGGATCTCACAGATTCTGAGGCCAAATATACCATATTGCAGTCTAAAATAGAGATTGAGGCAGTTCTGCAGGTTCCGGTTCAGAGTTTCGCATACCCCTATGGCAAGTTCGATAAGAGAATTAAACAGATAGTTTCCGAATCGGGCTATTTATTCGCTTGTGGTGTGTATACAGGCTCGCCCACATTTGGTAAAACAGTTTATGATCTTAGAAGAATTGCAATTAACCATAATACAAGCATTCAGGCTTTTGCCATAAAACTGGTAACCCCTTACCAGTATATAGAGTGGTTATATAATCTGATAAAATCATCAAAACTGAAAAAAACAGAAGATCCGGAAATTGAGAAACCACCAATCAAAATGTACAGAGACGAAGAAAATAGTTTTTCAGATGCTATGAGTAAGCAAAATGCATAACCCTATTTATTCTACAAATACCCCAAAACGGCTCGCATGAAAACACTTTATATTATATCAAAGGGAATGAACAAAGTAGCCGAAGAAGAAATGAAGAAGCTTGAGGAAACCGATAAAATTCCCCGCGCGTCTCTTCTAGAGTGCGCCATCTCGGCAGAGTTGTTAGATGAAAGGTATTTAGAGGATAAACCACCCCGATTGCGAAAATTTCTTTATAAACTGCTGCCCGTTAGTTTAGCTCAATTAATTGAAGCTCTTTACATCATGAATCGATTCGATGTTATTTTATCTCATAAAGAAAAAGTGGGGCTGCCCCTTGCGTTATTTATGAAATATCTTGGCATTAACAAACCTCATGTGGTTATCATATCCAGAATTACATCTGTAGATGAAAAAAAATCCAGACAAAAAAGATGGTTTCTAAAGCATACAAAAGATACGATAAGCAGATTTATTATTTGGTCGTCTATACAGCGTAAAATTGCCATAGAAGAGTTAAATATAACGCCAGAGAAAATGATTCTTGTTAAGCGGGGTACCGATCAGGAGTTTTGGAGACCCGAAACAAGGCAAACGGATATGATCTGTTCGGTTGGAATGGAAGCCCGGGACTACCCCACTCTGGTAGAAGCATTGCGCCCACTTAATATACACTGCCATATAGCTTCTGGTATTGCAAGGGGCGAAGTTTTTAACACCGTAAAAAAACTACGGAGTATTCCTGATTTACCAGAATATATAAGTGTGGGTAAGAAAAAGCCAGCCGATTTACGAGAGTTATATGCACGGTCGCGTTTTGTTGTTGTTCCTCTGCTGCCAACCGACTCTGATAATGGGCTTACCTCTATACTCGAATCTATGGCTATGGGAAAAACAGTAATTTGCTCTAAATCTGAGGGTCAGATAGACGTAATACAAGATGGCGTTACCGGTATTTTAGTGCCACAAGGAGATGTGGAAGCCATGCGTCTGGCAATCCTGGAATTATGGAACGATCCATTACGGTGCAAAACCATGGGAGAAGCAGCGCGAAAATATATAGAGGAGGTTCATAATATTGAACAATTTGTGGATAGTATTAAAAAAGAACTTGAGTTTACGTTAAATGGAAAGCATAAGAACCAAAGCGGTCTTTCGAAACCGGGAAATAATTTCAGTAAAGTTAAGTTGAACTCCTACCAGGAGTCTTCGAAGTAAATGACGGCTTGTAATTACCATCTGTTTTGTTCGATTTCGTGGCCGAATCAAAAATAAAACCGGAATTACCGCTGCTACAGCTCGGTGATTTTGTTTTTGGATTCAATAAAGAAGTTGGGTAAACGAGTGGTTTTGTAAAGCCTTCTAAACCATATTATTATTAAGGTGATTTTTTGAGCACCTCTGGTCAAATAGTTAAAAAATGTTGCATAGAATACGGGCGTTACAATCGGGCGTTTACTGTAGCGGCAGCGCTGCTGTTTCTGCTCCAGCTTTTGGGGTGTAATAAAGCTAAAGATGAACCTTTTATAGCCGTAAATCTTGTAGGGTATGAGGCGAAAAGCCCCAAACATGCTTTTGCTGTAAATGCAGAAGCAGTATTTTTCGAAATCGTGCGGCTGAATGACTCTACGATTGTTTTTGGTGGATTGGTGGGGGTGAGTCGCCAACCCGATACGATAAGTGGCGACCGTGTATCTGTTATTGATTTCTCTGGCTTTAGCGAGCCCGGTTTATATTTTATACAAATAGATAGTGATAAGCGGTTATCGTCCCATCCATTTGTTATTCAAAAAAACGTATATCATAGTGCTGTTTTAACTATGGTTCAAAGCTATTATTTCCACAGATGCGGTACATCGGTAGCTAACGACAGCGAGTGGAGCTATTCGGCTTGTCATCTGGACGATGCGCCTTTTTTTGATGAACCCGCAATAACAAAAAATGTTGACGGTGGCTGGCACGATGCGGGCGATTACAATAAATTTTCCGGTAATACAGCATTAAGTGCAGCTCTGCTTTTGTATGCCTACGAATTGAATCCCGACCTTTTTAAAGATAATCAGCTGGATATTCCGGAATCAGGAAATGGAATACCGGATATTCTGGATGAAACAGGCTATGCGCTCAAATGGCTGCTCAAAATGCAGCGACCCGACGGAGCTGTGTATCATAAAGTATCTCAAAAAAAATGGATTGGTGAGTACCTGCCACATAGCGACCCTTCTATCCGCTATATTTTTGAGGTAAGCAGCGCGGCTACGGCTTCATTTGCTGCAAGCGCTGCACTCGGGGCTCGTCTATTCGCAGAGTTTAAACCAATCTATTCCCGTGAGCTATACAAAGCTTCTGAAAAGGCATGGGATTTCCTGGTGAAAAACCCACAGAATAAACCGATTGGTGGTTTCAAAAACCCCGATGGCGTATCGGGCGGGCAGTACGGAGATTCATCTGACCTTGATGAGCGCTTATGGGCTGCCGCAGAACTATATAAATTAACGAGCAAAGAAGTCTATCTCGATTTCTTTATCCAAAACTACGATATGTTGAGCCTGGATAATATACCACCAATTAGCTGGCGCGATGCCGAAAGTCTGGCCCTGCGTGCGTTTCTGTCGTCATACATTCCGGATCGCTATTCGCAAGACCGGCAGAAGATAGAGGCGGTTGTAATACAACAGGCAGATGCCATTATGGATGTTCATAATCAAAATAATTATCGAAATCTTCTTAGTGGCGGGCAGTATTACTGGGGGTCAAACAGTGTTGGCCTGGCTTATGCCTTCGATTTGCTGCACGCCTACGAAATATCTGCAGACCCGACATATAAGTACGCGGCACTCGATCAGCTTCATTATATAATGGGAAGAAATCCCTTAAATACTTCACAAATAACCGGTATTGGCTCGGTTTCGGTAAGATATCCTTATCATCAGCTTTCTGAACTTGGCGGTTTTTCTGCTCCGGTTCCCGGTATGCTCGTTGGTGGTGCCAATAATCACCTGCTGCTCAATAGTAAACAAATATCGCCATGGCCGGCAAAGAACTACGAAGATACATTTGAAAACTATCTTGTAAATGAACCGGCCATTAATTTTACGGGCATACTTGTATTTGTTACCAGTGCTTTCTCCATTTCTTCTACTCATCAGAGCGTTTTACTACAGCCAAATAAGGGATATCCATCTCAATGAACCTGCCAGAAATTATTTTATTCATCCTATTCTTTACCCTTACTCCTCTGTTAGGATACCAGTTTGTCTTGAGCCTTTTGGCGCTAAATGCAAAGATCCAGACGCGTTTTGAGTCTTCCATTATCAGGAAATTTGCGCTTATTGTTCCGGCGCATAACGAAGAAAAGATTATCGCAAAAACCATTTACAGCCTTTCGGGGCTGGTGTATCCTAAAAACGCGTATAATATTTACGTAATAGCCGATAATTGCTCAGATAATACAGCAAGCCTGGCCCGATCGCTGGGTGTAAATGTTTTAGAGAGAACAAGTGTCACAGATAAAGGAAAGGGATACGCTTTGAGGTGGGCATTTGATAAAATTGCAGCCTATAATGAGTCGTATGATGCTATTATAGTTGTAGACGCAGACAGCTTGATTTCGGGTAATTATCTAGAGGTTATGAATTCGTACCTGGATAAAGGCAGCCAGGTTATTCAAAGTAGCGATTTGGTCTTGCCTGAACCTGGTAACTGGAGCGTTGAAGCCACCCGCATTGGCTTTCTGCTACACAATTATGTGAAGCCTCTCGGGCGCAAAGTACTTGGTTTTAACATGGGCTTACGGGGTAATGGCATGTGTTTTGCCTCGGAGGTTTTAAAAGAAGTTCCATGGAAAGCCTGGTCGCTAACCGAAGATCTGGAATATGGTCTTATTCTAATACTTCATGGCATAAAAATAGACTTTGCGCCTGAAGCTACGGTTTTGGCTCAGATGCCGGTAGAGGCCAAAAATGCCGAATCACAAAGGTCCAGATGGGAGCTTGGCAGGTTTCAGATTATAAAAATGTATACCAGAAAATTCTTGTCTCAGGCTTATAAAAAACGTTCAGCCTCTTATTTTGATGTGTTTATCGATTTGATTACACCCCCATTTGTTAACATGATGCTGCTTGTAATGCTTCTGCTATCACTGGTTTTTGGTTTGTGGCTTTTGGATATTGTGGGAACGCTTCACCTTGTTTTATGGGCTCTGCTGGCCACACTCGGACTTGCCTATTTTTTCATTGGGATGTACGTAGCCCGTGCAGACCGGGACCTCTACATGTCGCTAATTCATTTGCCTCTATATATTCTCTGGAAAGTTAAAGTCTATTTTAAAGCATATAAAAAAGGAAAGGAAGAGAATTGGATACGCACAGAAAGAGATAACTGATGCTCCGGGGGAATTTTTTCCAGTGTAGAGTGTAAGGGCAGAGGGCAGAGGGCAGAGTTCCTTCGGCCTTAGCGGAGTCGAAAGTGAAGACAGAACCTTTGGAATAGCAGGGAGGAGCAGTATTCTTATAGAAAACAAAAAAGTCCGGCTTGCCCGATGAATCTCCGGACATGCAGAAAGAAACATTTCGAGGCAACTTTTACTTAACTAGTCGTATTCGAACGAGCTGTTTAATCGAATTATGCTCACGGTTGCCGTTACTATAATTTATGCGTTACGATCTGCACTTTTGGGCAAAGGTAGTTTTAATTTCCTTACTAAATTAGCCACAAATCGCCTTCAAGCCTGCTGAAAAAAGCTTTCCCGGTTTGAATATCAAGCATAAGCTCAGCATTCCGGGTATGAAACAATGTCCACATTCTGGCTGGTATACATACGGCTCTGCGGGCAATGGGAGACTGCAGTTGATTGGGCATCAGCCGGCCCGAAAGCTCTATGCCGCCCTGCATATATGCATGTCTTGTTAGCGTATCAAATAAAAGAGTTTCTTTCCCGGGCATGCACACTGCTTGTATAACTTCACAAACGCCTCCTTTTTTTGAATAGTAAATAAACCAGCCGGCCAGCTCGCTATTTTCATCTGTAATAATATATTTATGCAAAATACCATACCTCTTTTCCCGGCTCAATAAAAGAAAAAGTCGCTCAATTTTGGCGGGATCAAAATGTGGAAAGAGAAAATATTGGCTGCTTATTTTAGCTAAAGAATCGTTTAGCAGCTGAGCGCTCAAAGGCCTTAACTCCGCACCCGTCTTGTTTCGATAGAACAGAGGTATATGAACTCTGCTTGCTAACATATCCGACCCTTTAGCAAGCAGAGCCACTGCTTTCTGCACAGGCTTATTCATAAACTTAAGTACAGGCCGAAGCGCAAAAGAGATAGGGCGTAAAGGTACTTTATAGTAAATACAATCGCTTATAGCAGGTTCTCCACCCAACCTTTTCCAAAGTAAACGGGTTGTTTCTGAGGAATTATCTGCGAAGGAAAGATCCTGCGGCCCCGAAAGAAACTTCTGCAGCATTTTTATGGGTAATAGCTTTGAACGAGCTTGTTCTGTTGCCATCAAGTGATGGCAGTTTGCTACGTTGATGATGCGGTTTTTATAGCGAAATGAACGCGTAATTACTCCCAGAAACCCATCTACGGTACCATCAACCGACCGGCTAACCAGCGTGGAACTGCTCTTGAGATGGTTTCCTTTTTCGAAATAGAGTAGCTGCAACGTTTTGTTCAGGCTCTTAAGCGGTACATTTCTGCTTTCCGGAAAATATTTTTGAGACAATTGGGCGACCTCTTCAATATCGCTGTAGCAAAAAAATGATATTGAATCGTCGTGCGCTTTTGCGGTAACTTTATCGGCTAATTTTATCTCATTCATCTTATGATCATCATGCCGGATGTCGAATAGTTTACTATGAATCCAGCGATGCTGGCAGGGTTAGACGCTCAATCATTTCAGAAATGGTTTTAATGGTTCTGTAGTCTTCAACATTTAGCTCTTCAGGTGGAATAATAATCTCAAAATACTCTTCCAGTGCTAACATAAGCTGTATTAGAGACATAGAATCAAGCACGCCAGAATCGAGTAAATCGTCATCTACAGAAACAGATTGTATGGCTAAAGTGCTACAAATAAGCGATTTGATTTTTGGGTAAATACTTTTTTCGTTTTGCATAGAAACCTGGTGTCTATTTGAAAAATCATGAAGTAGGGCTCTCAAACTCATCTGCTAATCTTCTGCGGTCAATTTTGCCATTTCCATTGCGAGGGAGAGAGTCATCATACTCCTGCCAGAAATGGGGAATCATATAGCCGGGTATTTTTTTCAGCAGTTTGTTTTTTAAATGAATGGCAAGATCCCCGTTTTTAATGCCACCGCCCACATAAGCGCATCCTATTGAGGTACCCTCGAAGCCGCGCTTATTTACTGGAACTACGGCATATTCTTTTAAAGCTTCATCTGCGCTTAACGCGGCTTCTATCTCTCCCAGCTCGATACGGTAACCTCTGCTTTTAATCTGATAGTCTGCCCGACCTTTAAAATAAATAAGGCCATTTTCTGCAACCATGGCCAAATCGCCTGTTTTATAGATTCTTATTAAGGTTCCATCGGTATTGGTATACATGCAAAAAGCATCATTCGTTTTATCAGGATCATTCCAGTAACCCGGGCTTAAGCCATCTCCTGAAATGTATAAGTTTCCTGTTTTCCCTGTTTTTGTAGCGCTCATATCTCTGTTTAAGACCATGAGGTTTTCTCCTTTGCAGGCTGTGCCAATGGGTATTTCATCAAATGTACCGGGTACACTGCTAAGCGGGTAAAAACTGCTTGCTATCGTAGCTTCTGTGGGCCCATACATATTTGTGAACTGAGCATGAGGTAATTTTTTCATCCAATACTGTAAAGCAGGTACTGGAAATACCTCGCCACACCAGATTAATCGCTTTAAATTTGGAAATCCACCGGCTGGAATCGCCTTAAACCGAGCCAGATAGCTAAGCGCAGAGGGCACAGAAAACCACTGGTTTATACTGTTATGTAATATAAAATCGGCTAATTTTTTGGGACTAATGCTAATTTCTGCAGGAACGAGGTAAAGATGAGATCCGGAAGCAAATGCTCCAAAAATATCAAATGTAGATAAGTCGAAGTGAAGAGGAGAGTGGCAAGCCGTTCGATCGCCCGCATTCATATTAAAATAGGAGGCCGCCCAGCTAATAAAACTCATAATATTTTTATGGGTTATAACCACTCCTTTGGGTTCGCCTGTAGAGCCCGACGTAAATAAAATCTGAGCAGCTGTGTTTTTACCCCGTTCGCATTTATGGGCGATATCGGGTTGTGATTTTAAATCTTCGTAGCCAAATACCGGCGGAGAATCGTCTCCAAAAAGAACCGGGCTGTTAGCCATCCAAACCCAGGAGATATTGTTCAATTCGCAATCTGTAAACAAAACATCCTGATAATTATATACAGTGTCAGGATCAATAAAAATAAATGATGGGTCTGAAGCCTTGATGATCTTTGATACACGTGTGGCCGGGCTTTTATAATCCAATGGCACATACACTCCTCCGGCCTTCAGGATTCCAAGAATTGCTATAAGTGCTTTTGGGGTCTTTTTCATATATAAACCGACCCGTGCCCCGGGTTCGAGGCCAGATGAAAGTAGTAAACCTGCCAGCCGGTTACTTTCAGATTCGAGATCTGCATAGTTAAGGTGTTCATCTCCCAGCGTAACAGCAATGTAATTGCCATGCGTATGCGCTTTCTCTCGCGACCAATCGTAAATCATTGCAACAGTCCTGTTTTTTCTAAGTATGATTGAGCCCTGCTAAAAACCTGCATTGTACTGTGAAGTTCTACATCCGAAACCGGCGTATCGATAATACAGGTTTTGCACCCGGCTTGCAGATAATAAGAAATGGCCTTTGCGACTTCATCGTAACTGCCCACCAGATAAGGGCAAAATGTGTGGTAGTGCTCGAAAGGCCCCAGCCAATACGCAGATTTTTCGTTACAAGAGAAGCCATTACTATTTAAACCGGATAACTTGTTATGCCATACTGCATCGGTTGTTTGTTTTGCAAGTTGATGGGATATTTGACCAATACGTGTTGCAGGGAATCGATTATGGGCTTCTTTCCATGCTTTTTCGTGATTGTGCCTGGCTAAAACACCAATCCGGATTCCTTCAATGATGGCTGTTTTATCAGCACCGTTCTTTTTTAACTCATCCATTGGCTCCGGATACTGAATTAGTTTTGCACCAAGTCGAGCTGCCGCTTGTTTTGCTGCATCGGAAGAACCCGACAAATAATAGTCGGGCAGCAGTTCTTCGGGCATTTCGGGACTTAGTTTCAGATTTTGTATTTGATAAAACTCGCCAATGTAGGTAACACCTTCTTTTGTTGTTAACAGCTTCTGTATAATTTCGCTGTATTCGATGAGCCTGTCGTATCTCCGGTTGTGCTCCATAGATTCGCCAAGTGCTTTTAAGTCATTTATGTATCCACCTGCAACCAGGTTTAGGGCTACTTTTCGTTTATGCATAAATGCAATACTAGATATCTTTTTCGCTACCGTAAACGGATGCATATAAATGGGTTGCAGGGCGATCATTGGTATTAGCTGTGCGGTTTCACTTAATAAAAAAGCCGCAATAACCCATGGGTCGGCAAGGCGGTTGTCGCTGTATACAAGTATCCCTTTGTATCCATATTTTTCGCTTTGTACAGCAATGCGCTTTAATTCCCGCAGGTATTGTACGCTGTCGCTCTTTATAGACTCTGATATTGTAGTAAATAGCTCGGTTTCCATTGGTTGCAGGGTTGAAAAGTCATTAATATTGCCAGATAGATCCTTGCTTTAGTATAAATTATCCGGGCGGCACGAACGTATTTTATAGAATTAACCAATGCCCTTTTATTTACGCTTCTCTATCACTTTACAATTGTTGTGCCAAATAGTAAAAATACCGCACATTAATAGAATATGGCTGTTAACAGAGCCTCATGCATCATTTGGCCGGTGCAGGGTAATCTCGAAAGAACATTTTTACACAAAAAGGGTGTGCGTCTGTATAAATTATTCACGCATTTTTTAACCCCTAAATCTATTCCGTTACTCATATTCGAACGACTGGTTTTATCTGAGATTTTTTGTTATTACCGTTTTTGCGCATCTGGTAAACCTTTTAGCGATGCACGCTACTACTCACCCCCCTGGTTTTTATTAGAACTTTTAGTGTTGCCGGGCCTGCTTAGGTATTAATTATGAAGGTTTATTTGTTTTGGTCTGAAGTTTGCGACCCACTTAAAAGTAATTCCAGTTGTTTTAGTGAATGCCGCGATTGATGTGCAATAATGGAATTGGTATTACTATTACTATTACCAATTCCAGTCGTATTTTCACTTACTAACCAACAGCATAATTTTTAATGACTTCCTGTTTAATCTTTGCCTTTCATAAACCATAAATGGATGAATATTCTAGTTGCGGCTGAAGAGTCTGCAGGTGCGCAGGTAATTAAGTTTTTGTCGGGCACTAATCATATTGTAAAAGCTGTACTTACAAAGGATTTTACCAGTAAAAATGGCTCGTCGGTTACTACTGTGGCAAAAAATTTGGGCTATTTAATTTTACCATCTGGTTTAGTTAAAGAACCATCATTTGGACCATGGATAATCGATAATGAAATTGATGTGCTGATAAACGTGCATTCTCTCAATGTAATCTGTACAGAGGTTATACAAGCAGTTCGAATAGGAGCATATAACCTGCACCCGGGGCCGCTGCCGGCTTATGCGGGGCTAAACGCACCGGGCTGGGCCGTTTACAACAGGGAGGCCTATCATGGAGTTACGCTGCATAAAATAGTAGCTGAAATTGATGCGGGTGATATTATAGACGAGGCTTTCTTTCCGGTTTCTGCTAAAGATACCGGCCTCTCGGTTAGTTTAAAATGCATTAAATACGGGTTACCGCTTTTAGAAAGCTTTTTCGGTAAACTATCTGCAGGAGAGCGTATTACTGGCAAAAAGCAGGATGTTTCTAAACGAATACTTTACAGGGCTAATCAAATACCAAATAATGGCCGAATAGAATGGGGAGAATCTGCCTTCCGGATAGATGCATTTCTGAGGGCTTGTAATTTTGCTCCTTTTCTATCGCCTTGGGGGCATCCTAAAACTATGGTTAAAGGGGAAAGTATGGCCATTTTAAGCCTTAGTATTACAGGTTTAGCCTGCAGCGAAAAACCAGGAATGGTTGGTGCAGCTGTAGATGGTGCAATAAACATAGCTACTGCAGATTACTGGGTTACCATACGCAGCTGCCTCGCCGATGGAATTAAGACAGAAGCATGCCGGAAACTTTCAACGGGAGACCTGTTATACTAAGTTCGGGAGTTTCATTAATAGAAGGTTTTTCAATGCCTTTTATTAGCAAAGTAGAACATGCAGGCTAAAAAAGGGCACTCTTTTTGCCATGATAAAATAACTATACCCACCATTTAAGAAAGAGGCCTCAAAATGAATACACAGAGAATACTATCAAGACTTAAGAAATACCCGCTAAAAGACTATTTAGCCGGTTTTTTGTTTTCGTCTAAATTTGACCGTAAGGGCGTATTGGTGTATTCAGATGGCCGCCCGTATCCCAAAATTATCCATAGAGGAGGCACTCTTATGGCCGGTAATTGTCAGTTTTATTCGGGTGTGCGAATAGAAATTGGCGAAAAGGCCATTCTGCAGATTGGAGATGGAACCTATCTGAACCGAAATACGCTCATAGTTTGTGAAGAAGCGATTCGAATCGGTAAAAACTGCAAGATTGCGTGGGATGTAATCATAATGGATTCCGACCTTCACTCCATAAACGCTCATGCTGTTGTTAATAAGCCGGTTGAAATCGGAGACAACGTATGGATTGGCTGCAGGTCTGTAATACTGAAAGGGGTTAAAATAGGTGAAGGCGCTATTATTGCGGCAGGCTCTGTAGTTACTAAAGAAATTCCTTCCTACACAGTCTGGGCAGGTACACCAGCCAGGCAAATAGCAAAGCTGGAGCAGTCTGGTTTAAGCAAATTAGACCTCTTTTCTCAATCATCTATAAGTAACAGAATTACCCTCGGGCTCGTGTAAAAAAGTAACTCTCTTAATACATTCTTTGGTGTAAAGCTTGTTAATAGATTTATTTTGCTAAAAACAGCCAAGTTTGTTAAAAAAACTGGTTTAATCGTTGCGGGAGCCAAAAAAGAGAAAAACCTCATTTTATGTGTTTCGATTAAGGGTTTTCTATTTAGGTTTAGCGAAATTTCGTGTGTACAGCTTGCTTTATAGATGTGTCTCTCAGCGATTTTATACTGTTGGCACATAAATTGCGACTACAAATAAGAGCAATAGAAATACCGGCTCGGAAGTTACGATTTGTGGAAAACTAAGAAGAGAGAGAGACTATGCTTGCCATCGAAAAAACAAACGGATACCAGGTACTTGGCGTAAATATATCGAAGTACTCAAAAGAGGAGTTTTTTTTCCTTATACAGGAACGACTTAAAGATAACGACGCAAATTCGCCGCCGTTATTTGTTGTTACCGTTAATCCGGAAATAGCGATTCAAAGCATAATAGATAGCGAATTTAAAGAGGTACTAAAATCTTCTACCATTAATACCGCCGATGGAGTAGGAATAAGCTGGGCCATTAATTTTCTTTACAATAAGCAGATCGATCGGATTACAGGTTCAGATTCATTCGAGACTATCTGTACCTATTGCGCAGAGTTAAACCAATCTGTTTTTTTCTATGGAGCTGCTCCCGGCATTGCCCAGAAAGCCGCTGATATTCTCAAAGAAAGAATTACAAACTTAACATTAACAGGAGTGTATTCACCAGAAAACCCTGGCATTCGATTTGGTAACCTTCCTGCAGAGATTCAAACATCATTGCGGGAAGCATCGGTAGTTTTTGTAGCACTTGGTGCACCATCACAAGAGAAATGGATCTATGGAAACCTGGGCGAGCTCCCAAACTGTAAGCTTATTATTGGTATAGGAGGGAGTTTCGATTTTATATCCGGAAATTTCAAGAGAGCCCCCGAATTTTTTAGAAAGAGCGGGCTCGAATGGTTATACAGGCTTTATTTACAGCCCTTAAGATGGAGGAGAATGATTCGGCTTCCGCTTTTTGCCATAAACGTAATGCTGTTAAAAGCCAGCAGCCCCGATAGTCAAAAATCGGTAGACTTATGAGTGAGATCTATGTTAGTTGGAAATTTTAACAAAAAAAGCACACCTTTCTTTAAAAAGGTGTGCTTAATTAAAACATTGCCTATGCAATCTTACATTAACTCTGAGTTAAAATTAGAGGCCACTTTTTTAGCTTCTGTCTTAGCTTTCTTAGCCACTCGCTTAGAAGCATCTTCCATATCTTCTACGGGATGAGAAACCGATTCGATAAAATCGTCGTATTTGTCGGCGATATAGTCGCTGTACTCATGATTTAGCTCAGATATTTTACGCCGGGTTTTCGAACCCTTTTGAGGTGCGAACAGCATCCCAACCGCAACTCCTGCAGCAGTAACCAATGCAATAGTGGTGATAAATTTTAATGCTTTCATAGTTTTATTATTAGGGTTTAGGATGAGTTTATTACGCGCTCTCAGAAAAGCTAAACATCTTATCTTTCAATTGTCTGAGGTGGTGCTTACTGCTTTTTTAACACGAATGGTTTACGTTGGCTATTAATGCAAGGTCATTTAGCCATCATTTCCATTTCGTCTTATTAACCATATGTTTTATGATTAATAACCTTGTTTTTAAAAGCATTTTTTTAAACAGGTCAATCTAGCATTTTATGTTAAAATTAATTGCGTTTCGTTGTAGTAGTTGTAGGTGAGGTAGCTACAAAAAAACCGTCTAAAGATCGTTCAATTTCTTCCATACTATTGTTGAAATCGGTTTTAAACGTATCCCAATGCGACTGAGTTGAATAGTTGTAGGTATCAATTTGTCTTTTCAGAGCTATATTTTTACGCTCTATTTCTTTGATTCTTTCGGTATGAGCAACTCTTGCATCGCTGTCCCGATTTTCAATTTCCAGTTTAACTTCCGAAATATGGCGATTGTTCTCTCTTATATCGTTTTCGGCTTCTAATTTGAAGGCCGTAATTTCGTTTTGAAGCTGGTTGGTATTCGTATCCACACTTTGGTTAATGGAACTGTCTCTTTGCTGTATGTTTGCATCTTTGTCGCAGCTTTGTAAAACAATAGCCGAAGCAATAGTTAATACAGTTATTATAAGGAGTGATTTTTTCATAATGAGTTGTTAGTTTTAAGTTGTTCTTGAAGAGGGTAGCAGCAGGAGAATTCCGATAAATACCAATGAACCCAGTGAGATAAATGCACCACGATCATTATCTTCGGTAACATTGCTGCTTTCCTTAGTTGTTTTTAAAAATTCCTTATTATTAAACTCAGATAGTTCGGCATAGTTTGTTTCTTTCGTATTTGTTAGTTCGTAAGAAATAAATTCGCTATACCTTGTATCCTCATTCAACGCAAACCTTGCATCAGTAAAAGCCGATGCGGTAAGTGCATCTGATTTTACAGCTATACAGAGCAGTAACATTATTACTACAATTAAAACAGGTATTTTTTTTTCCATTTATTGATATGTTATTTGCTGCATCCTGACAGAATAGGGTGATTTTATTTTTATCACAGATCAAATATGCTACTATTCATTCATTAATGGGTTACAATACAGAGTACTAAAATTGTAGATATTACGGATTCTATCCATCTATTAATTCCTTATGTTAAATAATAATAGTTGTTTATAAGATATTTTGTGTGCCGTCTTCTGCCTTGGGCTCAGGATGCAATCCCCAGATAGTTACTATCTCCGCAGATTTTTTTTCTTCCGGCATATAATACAGCCAAATTTGTAGCTGTTACTTTTCTTTGAATCTGGTTTTAAAAGTTTTCTAGAGACCAGCTTTTAACAAAACCTAACGGTTTAATCTAATGGTAAAATGAATCGATCTTTACAGACTTAACTTGATAGAAAAATTATTTGGGCGTTTCGAAGGCTTGTTTTTCTTGTTACACAGACCTGCTACACCTTTTGTTTATTTTACAAAGAGTCTACGTGCAGGTTGCAGTCCTTGTCTATCGGATTAGGTAGCTTATTGCACATTTAGCTGTTTATAAACCTGTACCATTACATTTAACTTAAAGGGGCTCTGAGGTTTATTTAATGTGATGCCTTCAAAATAAGGAAGCTTGAATGTGCTAGTTTAGCTAAAACGGAATCCGGATTTTTTAAAAAAAACTGTGAATTATGTAACCATATTCAAATTGGTTGTAATATTTCCTTTGGTTCATCTGCGCATTTTATGTTAAGTGAGTGATAGTGTTTTGTTAAAGAGTGAATGCGTTAGTTTATCAGATACAGAAGCGAAGGCAAAATATATATGCTGGGTAATTTAGCTGGACCGTTAACCCGAGTTTAAGCTTATAAAGCAGGCTTTATGATCAAAAAGGCCGTAAAAGCAAGGATTAATCATATAGGTGTAAAAATGAATATTCGTAAAAGAGAAGAAGATTTAGAGAGCTCGTTAGAAACTATGCAAGGCGTTAATAAACCCGTCTTTATTACAAAAAGTCCATTAATGCTTAGCCTGTATCATAAACTTCAGCTTATTTCCAAGACTAAGGCCACCGTTTTAATTACCGGGGAAAATGGTACCGGAAAAGAAATTTTTGCGAGGCTGTTGCACTATCATAGTAAAAAGAGAAATAAGCCCATGATAACGGTTAATTGTGGCGCTATACCCAATGAGTTGGTAGAAAGCGAGCTTTTAGGCCATGAAAAAGGGGCTTTTACAGGTGCCGTATTTCAAAAAATGGGATGCTTCGAAATGGCAGATAAGGGAACACTCTTTCTTGATGAAGTAGGTGAAATGTCTTTGAATGCACAGGTTAAATTGTTGCGCGCTGTGGAAGTCGGAACTTTTCGCAGGGTGGGTGGCAAGCAGGAAATTCATGTTGATATTTCTCTTATTTCGGCCACAAATAAAATTTTAAGCGATCAAGTTAAAGCGGGTAGCTTTCGCGAGGATCTCTTTTATCGCTTAAACGTAATTGAACTATACATTCCCCCTCTGCGACACAGAAAGGAAGACATCCCGCTACTTTTGGAGTTTTATAAGAACGTCTTTTGCGAAAAGTATAAGCTTGATGATGTTGAGTTTACTACCGATTCTATCGATTTGTTTGTTAATTACGACTGGCCAGGGAATGTGCGGGAGTTAAAGAATACGATTGAACGATGTGTTGTCTTAATTGAAGGAAATAAAATAATCCCGGAAATGTTACCGGTAACTATTTCTAAAAAGCAGACTAAATTTAATGAAAACGCTGATTCTAATGGATATATGCGTTTTCCGGTTGGCACAAGTTTAGATGAAATTGAAAGACAAGCCATAAAAGAAACCTTGCTTTCGGTAGATAACAATAAAACCGAAGCGGCTAAACTCCTTGGCTTTGCAAGAAAGACTCTCCACAACAAACTTGAAAAATATGATTTAGATACTTACAGCCAGCTACAACAAACACAGCCAAACCAGGGTTAAGTGGTTTGGCTGTATCCTAAGCAGAAACTTAAGAGTTTAATTTGTATGTGGCTAAGCCACTTGTTGTGTTACTGCAAATTCTTCATATTGCTTACATGCTGCTTAAACTTGTTATACAGCGCAGTATCTGTGCGACCGCCGGGGTAGCAGATGTTGCCGCCAAATTCCCAGCATTTAGTGCCGTCTGCAACAAGTTGCCAAATTAAGTTACCATCCAGCTTTATATTCTCTGCGTGCTGGTAGAGCGCATCATACATTTGTTGTACCCGGTTATCTCCCCAGCCGGCTAAACCAAACTCGCCAAGGTAAAACGGCTTTCCAACGCTTTCGGCTATATTTTTATGATCGGTTAACCACGCTCGTTGTGCCTTCAGTAAGTTACTGTTTACCGTATGGCCAAAGCCATACTCGCCGGGATACCAGTGCGCGCTGCCAAAATCGATCTCGGGAATTGCTGTATTTGCTATATAGCTTGTTCCTTCGTTGGCTCTCAATACATATGTATTGCTGTATTGACTAACAGAGTACTGCGATGGCGTACCTTCATCGAAACCTTCTTCACCTGTAGAAACAAGGTGATTTGGATCTATAGATTTGATGTACTGCGCCATTTCCTGGTACCAGTCTCGCAGTATGCTGTAGTGCTTGCCGCTGTTTCTTCCTTCGTTCATAATCTGCCATGCGAAAATAGCGGGCTCATCTTTGTAAGCGACTCCCGTTATGGTATTTACACGGTTCAGTAGCATGGAGATGTAGTCTTTAAACCACGCTTGGGTTTGTGGGTTCGACAGGAAAAAACTCATATTAGTGGATGGGTTTGAGGCTCCTGCCCAGGTATTGTACTGGCAAATACCGCCCAGTTCATCCCAGTAGTTTATAAAAGGAATGATAAAGCTGATTCCTCTTTCTTTTCCTTTGGCAATTACTCTGTCGAGATCGCGCAAGGCTTCTTCACTATATACGCCTGGCGAAGTTTGGATTACGTTTTCGCTGGGATCATTCTGGCTGTAGCCACAATCGAAACCATCATAAAAGCCCCACATGCGTATAACCGTTATACCGGTAGCCTCAAAGAGATCCAGCGCATTATCTACTACAGTAGCGTTAAGCTTCTCGTAATTTGGTAGATAATACGCATTTGTACCCGCGAACCGGATTATCTGTCCGTCCCGCATGAAGTTTCCGTCTTGAGTTGTAACAAACGATGCCGAAGAAGGCGGTGGAGTATTTCCCGGTGCCGGCTTCGTTTTGAAACTGTAAACGCCCGACCAGGCTGAGCCCGATACATTTGCTTTTACCCTCCAGAAATAGGTTTTGTTGTAAACCAAAGAAGCTGGAGAGTAGGTGTTTCCAAATACGGTTTTTTCATCGGTAAGCGAGCTAAATGCGCTCGACTCAGACAGCTGATACTGGTATTCGCCAATGCCTGGTATTTGCTGCCATTCGAAATTTGCGTCTAATGGAATATTGGTCGCATTATTTTGAGGAGATAGCAGCGAAACTGTAGTGCCTGTACCACCACCATCATTATAATTACCCGTTGTAAACGAGCGTACCTGCGACCATTCGTTACCATTACCGGATATTCTTACCCGCCAGTGATACCTTTTCTGGTGAACCAAACCGGCCGGTTTATATGAAGTACCGTACACTTTTACTGTTTGAAGAACAGAGCTAAAAGAGCCATTATCAGAAAGCTGATAATCGTAGGCGTTTACACCAGAAAGTGGTTGCCAGGTAAACTCGAGGTCGGTAGACACTTTGTCTGCATTATGAAGTGGGGATGTTAGCGTTACAACAGAAATAACTTCCTCGTCATGCTGTTCGGTTCCGGTTGTAAAAGACCAGACATCAGACCAGCTGCTGCCTTCCCCAATACCTTTAACCCTCCAGTGGTATTTTGTCTGGTAATTGAGACCATCTGGCACAAAGGTTGTCCCTGCAACATTCTGCTCTAATACTATAGAACTGAAGGTAGGATTCTGGGAGAGTTGATATACGTACTCGGTGGTATTTTCCAGCTCTCTCCAGCTAAAACGGAGCATAGAAGATACCTTATCGGCATTATTAGCCGGGTAAAGCAGCGTCATAACAGTAGTAGGGCCATTGTCGCCGCCACCAGACTTAAAGCTACTCACATCTGACCAAACGCCTGGCTCACCATCCTTTATTGGAAGAATTTTCCAGTAATAGTAGGTATTTGGAGTCAGGTTCTCGGCTTTGAACGAGTTAATGTAAACTGTTTCATCAATATCAACCATATCAAACGATTCCGTTTTGGAAATGTGTATTTGATAGGCCTGAGCATCGCTTATTGCTGACCAATTCAGGTCGTAGTTAACAGGCTGTAGAACGGGATTGTTTCCTGGTGGAGTCTGTCCTAAGTTCGGATTTGAATCCGGTTTATCGACATTCGTTGAGGCGACGTCGCACTGGGCCAAAAAAACCATCAGCAAGAGTGATGGTAAGACCAGCTTAAGAACTGATTTCATATTATAGGAATTTTTAGAATTGAGCTCTTCTAAAAAAGGGAATCCTGAAGTGTAATCATTTTTCGATTTGAGCTTTCCAAAAATGAAAGTGCTAAAGAATAAGGACCAATTTAGAGGGGCATAACGATAAGTAGATTAATTGATTTATTAAGCTATTTGAAGATGTATTCTGTGTTGAATTAT
>JAIULZ010000010.1 GCA_022565805.1 Balneolales bacterium | reverse complement strand
TTTTGCTCCAAGGAAGAAGGCGGGCAAAAGAGTGGTTTTGCAAAGCCTTCTTTTAAGTGTGCCTTAGTTAAGGAAAGAGAGGTTTTTACAAAACTGTACAGTCTGTTTCGGTTCTTAACCTAATTATACGTTCGTTTTGTATCCAAAAATACATGTTTAGCCGTATATTGAGGCAGTTATAAAAGTGGCAACTGCTTAATGTGTGCATGGTTGTTTATTTAAGGTATTATAGCTATGAGACACAGTATGTTAAAACCCGGCATTATTTTTCAAAAAAAAAGATCAAGCAGTATATACTTGCTTGTTTTGTCTGTGAAGTCTTCATTTTATAATTAAAGACTTTGAAAACATTCTGAGGCAAGAGCAACTATCAGGCGTCAGGCATCAGCCACAAATCACTATCACTATCATTCAATCGATTAATTACATATTATTATGGCATCAAACAGAACGCTTACCATTTTAAAACCAGACTGTGTTCTTAAAGGAAAAGAAGGCGAAGTAATTGCACAGATCCAAAAAGCAGGTTTCAAAATTATTGCAATGAAGATGGTTCGATTAACCCCGGCAACCGCAGGCGGATTTTATGAAGTACATAAGGAGCGTCCTTTTTACGGCGAATTGTGTGAGTTTATGAGCTCCGGCCCTTGTGTTCCTATTATTTTGGAAAAAGAAAATGCAGTTGCGGATTTCCGTAAACTTATTGGAGCGACTGACCCTGCCGAAGCTGAAGAAGGCACTATTCGCAAGCTTTATGCTGATAGCAAAGCCGAAAATATTGTGCACGGCTCTGATTCTGACGAAAATGCCCAAATTGAGTCTGCCTATTTCTTCGCAAAATCCGAAGAAGTTGCGAACCTTGGGTAATAATTCCCCGTATAATGAGTTAAATAATAATTCATGTATGTATTATCCCGGTATCCGCATATGTAGCTTGCATATACAATTACTCGCAGTATTATTTTGGTTTACTGTTGGTTGTGCGGACCGGGATTCTTTTTTCCCGGATACGCCCGATTCCGGTGCAAATGTAGCAGATTATTCTGAAGAAGCTGTTGGCTCAAATAGCTTCCGTACAGGTGCCATGGTTCTTTTAGATAAACACCTTGCAGAGCTCAAAGATAAGCGTGTTGGCTTAATTGCTAATCCCTCGAGCCGTGTTGCACAAACTCACCTCCTCGACACCCTCATTTCCCGAGATGTACAAATAACGGCCCTTTTTGCCCCTGAGCATGGTTTTCGGGGAGATCTGCCCGCGGGAGAAGAAGTACAGGATGATATTGATCTGCAAACCGGTCTTCCTGTTTTTTCTTTGTACGGTAGTACAAGAAAGCCAATACCATCTATGCTTAAAGATGTAGACATACTTATTTTCGACTTACAGGATGCCGGTGCACGCTTTTATACCTATATTTCTACCTTAGGCCTTGCTATGGAAGCCGCTGCTGAAAATGATGTTGAAATCTGGGTACTCGACCGCCCAAATCCTCTCGGCGGGGAATATATTTCGGGCTGGCTGATGGAAGACGAATTCAGATCTTTTGTTGGGGCTTTCCCAATTCCGGTTTCTCATGGAATGACTATTGGTGAACTTGCTACTATGATGCTTGGTCTTGGCTGGATTAACCCGGAAAACACCATGCCCCCGAATTTGCGCGTTATTAAAATGGAAAACTGGATGCGCAATCATGCATGGACCGATATAGAGCCTTTGCCAGACTGGAGACCACCCTCACCTAATCTTCCTCATTTTACCAATACACTGGTTTACCCGGGCATGTGCTTTCTCGAGGGTACAAATATGTCTGAAGGACGCGGTACACGCGATCCTTTTTTGATCATAGGTTCACCAAGCTTAAGTTTGCCGGATTCGGTATTGCAACGACTCGAAAGCGAATTTCCGGTAAGCCTCGAAAAAATCTTTTTCACGCCAGAATCAATTCCGGGAATGGCAACATCACCCAAGCATGAGGGAGTCGTTAATAAGGGAGTTCGCATATCTCCGCTCACGCTAAATCCCACGGAGCTCCAGCCTGTTGAAATGGGACTTTCGCTAATTCGGGAAATGATTCGCTACGATTCTGAGGCAAAGACTAATCGCTTTATGTATAATTTGGCCGGGACCCGACAAATCGATTTCTTGCTTGAGTCATACCAGCCGGCAAAATCTTTCTGGGAAGATGATGTAGAGGTTTTTCGTAAACTGCGCGAACCCTACCTGCTTTACGAATAGAAAAGAGCGACCGACTCAAATATCATCACCCTAAAAATACAGATAGCAGGCTTTGAAAAACCAGATTCGGATTAACGGTTTCGCCAAGCCATATTAGACTCGCTTTTTCCGGTTTCTTACGTAGTCTTCCAGTACGAAACCACCAAGATTATCTATACTCGAAAAATAGGCCCTGCCCTTATTGGCCTCCGTCATTTCCCGAACAAAATTTTGTAAATAAGCATCACGGGCGATCATAAAAGTGGTAATGGTAATTTTTTCCTTCTTGCATATTACCGCCTCGTTTAAAACTTTATTCACAATTTTCCGGTCAAGCCCGAAGCTGTTTTTATACAGCTTGCCATTTTCATACATGGCGGAAGGTTTTCCGTCTGTAATCATCAAAATTTGTTTGTTTGCGTGGCGCTTTCGCTGTAAAATATGTCGCGCCAGCTCAAGTCCGGCCAGCGTATTGGTGTGGTAAGGACCAACTTTTAAATAGGGCAGGTCTTCTACAGAAACCGGCCAAACATCGTTTCCGAAAGCAATAATGTCTAAACTGTCTTTACTATAGCGGTTTAATATGAGCTCAGCCAAGGCCATAGCCACTTTTTTAGCCGGAGTAATACGATCTTCTCCGTATAAGATCATAGAGTGACTCAAATCTATCATGAGCACAGTTGCAGAAGATGTATTATGGTCAGTTTCATAAACTTCAAGATCATCTTCAGAGAGTTTAAAAGAGTCTAAAGGACTATTCCGAAGCGCATTGAGAAGGGTCCCTGTCGAATCGAAATGATTTAAATCGTCTCCATAAGCCCATTTCTTCGTTTCCGGTTGGCGCTCAAGTCCTCTTCCCTGAAATGATGTTTTATGATCACCCGCTTTGTCTTTTTTTAGATTTCGGAAAATCTCTTCAAGCGATTTAGTTCGTAATTCCCGTTCGGTTTTCCGGGTAATTACAATTTCAACTTTGTCTTCGTTATATTTGATATAGCCCTTTTGCTCAAGATCTTCGATGAAGTCAGACATTCCATATCCTTCATCCTCCGAAGTAAGTTTGTATTCCTTATCCAGCTCAGTAAGCCATTTTAAAGCTTGAGCAACATCGCCACTACTAATTAATAGAAGCTGCTGGAAAATATCATTTAAACGATCGAACGGAGATTTGGTATCTTGCCTGCCAAAACGTTCGTCCCATTTTAAATAGCGAAAATGCATACCGAAAACCTGAGCTGAAGCTAAAAATATTTATTAGTATTCTAATTCAACGGCTATAAAAAGCTTTCTGCAAAGCCGAAGTAGTTCATTTATTTAAACTCTGTCTCTCAATTTATCGTGCCTTTTTATTTTATTCACATTTCTTTATTTCATAAGAATATCTCTTTTGTTGGTTATTTTGGGCTTTTTGATAGATCAAAATATGGTATCCGATTTTTAGCGATATGTACACCGTTAAAAACATAGATATAACCATCATTTATATGCTCTGGTACATCCTCTAAAAACAGAATATTTCAAGAAAAAATGGCATGGCAAAAACACATAAGGTAAAAACAAAGGTTACGACTGCACAAAAGAAGGGTGAAGCAGGGAGCGATTCAGACTTATATTCAATAGAAAGGGAGTTGAGCAGAGAAGGTTTTTCTCGAATAATGGGGCTCGATGAGGTTGGCAGAGGTTGTCTTGCCGGCCCCGTTGTGGCGGCAGGGGTTATTTTAGGGGAGGATTTTGATGTAGATGGGATTCGCGACAGTAAACTCATCAAGCGTAAAGCAGAGCGGGAGCATCTGGCTGCTCTAATAAAGGAGAAGGCCATGTACTGGGCGATCCAAAGCTGTACACCGGTCGAAATCGATCAAATGAACATCTTGTGGGCATCTCTGCAGGCAATGCGAAAGTGTACTCTTAAAGCACAGCCGGCCCCTGATTACCTACTTATAGACGGTAACCGATATCTACCGGAAGTGATTCCACATCAATGTCTTGTTAAAGGAGACGGGCGTTCTGCAAGTATTGCGGCTGCGTCTATTCTTGCAAAGACATACAGAGATGAATACATGCTTAATCTTCATGATAAACATCCTTTTTACGGCTGGGATACTAACGTGGGTTACCCAACAAAGGTACACTACGAGGGGCTAAAAAAGTATGGATATACTGCGCATCATCGCCGGTCTTTTCGGCTCAACACAAATCAGGAAGCTGTTTCGCCAGAATAATTTTCCTAATTCCTTAGCAGTGCATGGGTTTATCAAGAGTAAAGCCCGAAATCTCTCATGTAATAATCGAAGTTTAAACAGAGCCCGATCATGATGGAGAAGCTGAGGAAAGATGATCCGCCATAGCTAATAAGCGGCAGAGGGATGCCTATTACGGGCAACAAAGCCATAGCCATCCCCAGATTAACTATAATATGAATGATAAATACGGAGGCGACCCCAATTATAGTAACCTTGGCAAACGAGTTTTTATGGCTTCCGGCAATAGCAATAAGCCGGGAAATCATCAGAAAAAAAAGAAACAGAGTTAAGCCACCGCCAATAAGACCGAACTCTTCGCTAATCACACAAAAAATAAAGTCGGTTTGCTGTTCCGGCAGAAAGCGTAGCTGTGTTTGTGTACCTTGCAAAAATCCTTTACCATGTATCCCGCCCGAGCTGATTGCTGTCTTCGCCTGTATAACGTTCCAGCCTGCGCCATGAGGATCTACAGAAGGGTCGTGAAACGATTCTACTCTTGCTCTTTGGTGAGGTTGCAAAACTTCGGTTAGCATAAACTGTACGCCTAGCACAACGAGAATACAAACTACCACGCTGCCAATGGTAAGCGCCGGTTTTTTTTCCAGCATAAAAACTGCAAATACCAGTAAGAGTGAAATGGCAGCTGCAACATAAATATTAATTATCGTGAAATAAGCAATTAGGGCGGGTACTGTAAGTAGAAGGGAATACCCGTAAGAGAGACCAACCCAAAAAAGAATAAAAGGTATAAGCGCAATATAAACAAGACTTGTTCCGGTATCTCCATGTAGTGTTATTAAGCCAACCGGTGCCAAAATCAGGACTAAAATAACCGTTATAGTCTGGAAGTTACTGGTAGTCGCATTTCGGAAATTACTAAGATAGGCGGCAATGGCGAGTATAGTACCAAGTTTCATAAACTCACTGATTTGAAGCCTGAAGCCGGCTATATTAAGCCAGTTTCTTTCTCCACCAACTTCTACTCCGAAAAAGACGGTAAGAAGGGCTATAAACAGACATAGCAAATAGCCGGGCAGTGCAAGCTGAACATAAGCTCTGGGCGAAATAAACAACATAATCACAATAATAATAAGACCCAGGACAAGGTGTAAGACCTGTCTGCTAAAATTCCCGGCAATAAAGGTGTCTTGGTGCATTGGCCCTTGTGTTGCGCTATAAATAGCTATCAGACCTATGAGGCTGAGCCCCAGCCAGCTAATAAACAGAAGCCAGTCGAATTTGGTATACCAAGTCATGGGCTTAGTTGTTATTAGGGTTAAAAGGAGCGGGCTTAAAATCCAGCATCATTTGGTAAACATGGGGTCTTCTTATTTCGCCATAGAAGTATTGCTCCATCATCATACCTGCAACAGGTGCTGCAGAAATGGAGCCAAATCCGGCATTTTGGAGTAATACAGCAATTACTATTTCCGGGTCGTCGAAAGGTGCGTAGGTGATAAACCAGCCGTGGTTTTGTCCATGTGGATTTTGAGCAGTACCGGTTTTGCCTGCAACGGGTACGTCGCGAAGGTTGGCGTAGAATCGGCCAGATCCATCGGTTACGGCTTTTCGCATACCTTTTTGTACTGTCTTTAAATGATTGGGCTGCATCCAGTCTATGCGAACCGGCGGGTCGACGATATTTTCGGTTTGACCATCTTCGAACTCTATGTGCGAGATTAAGTGAGGAGTTACGCGATAGCCGTTATTGGCAATAGCGGCTGTGGAAATTGCCATTTGAAGAGGGGTTGTTCCCATTGCTCCCTGGCCGATTCCAAGATTAATCATATCGCCTAGACCCCATTGGCGCACCCCGAAAACACGGTTAAAGTAGGCGCTGTCGGGTACAATTCCGCGAACTTCGTTGGTTAGATCGATACCTGAACTAACTCCAAGGCCTGTGTCGTTCATCATTTCTTTCCACACATTAAGGCCGTGCCGGTTTACAATCTGATCCATTAATGCATAGAAAAATGTATTACAGGATGTTTCTATAGCCTGGCCAATAGTTTGGTTTCCGTGATGTCTCAGGCATCTGTAAAAACGTCCCCGTTGATAGCCACCGGCGCAGAAAATAGTAGTTTCCTCAGAAATAAGCCCAAGTCTCATTCCTATGAGTCCCATAAGGGGCTTTGTTGTTGAGCCGGGGGGTTGCATTGCTGCTACCGAGCGATTGAAAAGTGGGGTAAGTGAGTCTGCATTTATTTCCTGCCAATAGCTGCGGTCTAATCTTCCGGCTAATCTGGAGTTGTCGTAATCGGGAGAGCTTGCCATGGCTAATATAGCACCGGTTTTTGGGTTAAGCGCTACTACGCCACCAACCTTGCCGGCAAGCAGTTCTTCGGCTACCCTTTGGAGTTCGGTATCTAAGGTGCTGTATATATTTACACCCCTTTGAGGTGTAATATCAAGTATGCCTTCATTAAAAGGGCCGAGCGCTCTGCCAAAAGCGTTAATGGTAACAAATTGTGTGCCTTTTTCGCCCCTTAAATAGGGTTCGTAGATTCTTTCCAGACCACTTCTTCCGATCAAATCTCCCATTCGGTAATCCGGTGAGCTGTTTAATTCTGCCCTGCTTACTTCGGCCATATATCCCAGTGCATGCGAAAGCCGTACCGGAGTCGGATAACTTCTTTTTCCCTCAACCTGATGACTTATACCGGGAAGTCTCCACAGATTTTCCTGTACATCAGAAAAAACCTCAAAACTTACATCTCTTAAAAGTCTGCTTTCTCTGTGAAACGAATAGCTCCTGGCTTCCATCACCCTGCGCTCTATTTCCTCTTTTTCTGTACCAGTTAACTTACTAAGCAAGGGAATACTGCTCATATCGAAGTTTAGCGGGGTAATGGTGATGGTAAATGAAGGCTCATTACCAACTAAGAGATTTCCGTGGCGGTCGAAAATAAGACCACGTGCGGGGTTCACTATTTGCTGTCGAATGCTGTTTCGCTCACTAATAGGGCTGTAAACATCATATTGGAATATCTGCAGATATATTAAGCGGCCAAACATAATCGCAAAGATCGCTGTAATTAAAATCTGTAAGACTATTACAGCAGTTTGTGTGCGCTGAGATTCGTTTTCTGTGATGGGCATACTGCTTAAGGTTTAATCAATCAGGTAACAGCATATACGCAATAGAAGCTGCAACAGAGGTATACAGGCTAAGTCCTAACCAGTATTTGAGGAAAAGCAGGTTCGTATCATACAGCCCTGCGAATTCAGAAATAAACAGGAAAAACAGATGATATACCAGTGAAATGCCGCCAGCGGTTAAAAACGCTTGCCCCGGTAAGAGTTTGTTTTGTGCTTGCTGTTTAATAAATGTATGAAATATCAAAACAGTAAGGGATGTGCTAAAGAGATATACTCCCCAACTGTCTGTTAAAATATCCATTAAAACAGCTATAAGTCCGGAAACTAGCAAAACGTAGGTTCTCGTTCGTACCATACACAGCCAAAGTACGAACAACAATGTCATACTTGGGCGAATATTGAAGATATCGAGATGGTTGAATATCGATATCTGCGCTAAAACAAATAAAAAACCAATTCCTAAATCTATCCAGGTAAGCTGCTTCATCGGAAAAGGGACTCCATTTCTAACTCGAGCTCTTTAATCTCTGTTTCTACTTGCCAAAGCATTACGTGGGCTTCGGCAAGTGTAGAGAAGTTTACGAATGGTCTTACATAGATAATCTGTGTTTCCCGACCCGTTTCCGGTTCAGAACGAATTATTTCGCCAATTGGTATGCCAGCCGGAAACTGATTACTCATCCCCGATGTAGATACCATCATTCCGGGCTCTACACCAATGGTTTGGGGCACAAAACGAACGGTGAGTTCGCCCGGATGGTCTGCTTCCCAAGATAAAATACCGAGTGCTCTGCTGCCTTCTATTCGTACACTTGCACGAAATTGCCTGTTAAAAAGCGGTAAAACCTGCGAGTATGAATTTCCGGGAGTTACTACGCTACCTATCAATCCTTCATGGTTTACCACAGGCATTCCAATGGCGACCCCATGCCTGCTTCCGGCGTTAACGGCAAGGTTATTATTAATTCCAGTGATATTCTTTGTAACTACACGAACCGGATGCAATGTATAATCTGAAGATTCTTTAAGGTTAAGCAGCTCCCTGAGGGCATTGTTCTCCTCCCTTAGGGATCTTAGGCGGCTAACTTCATCCTGTAATCGTATAGTATTTTGTTCAAGTGCAGCATTCGTTCGCAAAGCAGATCTATACACCCTTACATTAGACAAGGGTGTTTCGACCAGGCTAATTAGGGTGATGGAAGCCTTACGGACATTTTGAAAAGCTCCATCCTGTCGTGCACTCATCATAATAAGCGCAATAATGAGGAAGCCCACAGTTAGAAGCTGATCTTTAATGTCCCCTAATTTGGTGAACGTAATCCTCATAAGTCCTTCACTGCCTTGGAATCTGTCAGCTTAATACACTTTTGTAGTATTCAATGTCTTCCAGAATGGCGCCAGTACCGCGAACAACTGCGGTTAACGGGTCTTCTGCAATATGTACGGGCAGTTCTGTGGTTTCCATTATGAGCCTGTCCAGGTTTTTAAGAAGTGCACCACCTCCGGTTAGCATAATGCCACGATCAAGCAGATCCGAGGATAGCTCCGGCGGGGTTTGTTCCAAAGATTTGGTAACCGATTCTACAATGGTATTCACAGTTTCGGAAAGGGCTTCACGTACATCTCGGGAAGTTACTACACGTGTTTTTGGTACGCCGTTAATCAGGTCTCTGCCTTTGGCAAACATTTCCACTTCTTCATCGAGTGGAGCGGCCGAACCCAGCACCATTTTTACTTCTTCTGCGGTACGTTCGCCAATCAAAAGGTTATGGTTACGGCGAAAGTAATTAATTATTACATCGTTCAGTTTGTCGCCACCAAGGCGTACAGATTGGGAATAAACGATACCAGAAAGTGCAATAACAGCGATTTCTGTGGTACCACCACCGATGTCTACAATCATGTTTCCAACAGGTTCATGAACATCAAGCCCGATACCAATAGCGGCTGCCATTGGTTCGTCTACAAGATATACTTCTCTTGCCCCTGCGCGCTCTCCGTTTTCCCGAACGGCGCGTTTTTCAACTTCTGTAATGCCGCTTGGAACGCAGATTACCATTTTTCGGGTAGAAGAATACCAGCTTTTCTTCACTTTTTTAATCATTCCCCGAATCATGTGCTCGGCCACTTCAAAATCGGCAATAACGCCATCTCTAAGTGGCCTTATTGTTCGAATATTTTTGTGGGTTTTTTCGTGCATTAGCCTTGCTTCGTGGCCAATTGCTACTACTCCACCCTGTGCATCTAGTGCAACAATAGAGGGTTCGTTAAGCACGATTCCTTTATTGCGTTCGTAAATAAGCGTATTTGCTGTGCCAAGATCTATAGCTATATCGGTATAGAGCCAGTCAAGAGCCGATTGTTTTCTTTGTTTTAGACGCTGGTCGGTGTGTTGTGCTACTTGCATAGTTTAGTTATCACAAAAGTGTTAATGCTTAAAATGGCGGATACCGGTAAATACCATACTCATATTGTGCTCATCTGCGGCTTCGATTACTTCCTTATCCCGGATACTGCCACCGGGTTGTATAATGAGTGCAGCCCCGGCTTTAGCTGCTGAGTCAATGCCATCGCGAAACGGGAAAAATGCATCTGATGCAACCACAGACCCCGTTAAAGAATGACCAAATTTTGATGCTTTTAATACTGCGAAATCCGAAGAATCCAGCCGGCTGGGCTGCCCACACCCAATGCCCAGAGTTTGCCGATTTTTAACGAATACGATAGCGTTTGAATTTACCCTTTTTACTACCTTCCATGCAAATAACATATCATCTAATTCGGATTGAGTTGGTTTTTTTCTTGTTACAATCTGAAAATGGTCGGGAACAGGGTTCAAATGGTCGGGCTGCTGTACCAAAAGACCACCAAAAACCGAGCGGTAGCTGTACTCAGGATAGAGCTGATCAAGGTTTTTAATGCGTATAAGTCTTCTGTTACTTTTCTTTTTAAGAAGCTCAAGTGCGTCGGGGGCAAAATCGGGCGCAAGTATAATTTCTGAAAAAATCTGGTCTATGGAAGCTGCAGTTTTAAGGTCGCAGCATTTATTGAGCAATACAATTCCACCAAACGGACTAATGGTATCGGTGTTGAAAGCCGCTTCCCAGGCTTCGTACAATGTTTTGCAACTTGCGACACCGCATGGCAGCGTATGCTTTATAATAGCGCAACTTGGCTCGTCGTAGGCGAAATCTTTTAGTAAATTGAGCGCCGCATCAACATCAAGGTAGTTGTTGTAACTAAGCTGTTTGCCATGCAATACGTCTATGAAGTCTTCCTGCTGCCCGTAAACAGCCGCAGCCTGATGCGGATTTTCGCCATAACGTAAAGCTTCAGACTTCTTGAAACGCAGGGCCATAGTTTCAGGGAATCCGGAGCTGATTTGCTTTTGCAGATACCCTGAAATGGCCGTATCGTAGGCTGATGTGCGATCAAAGGCTTTAAAGGCTGCCTTCATCCTGAAATCAAAACTAATGGAATTGGTTTTGCTGAACTGCTCGATAAACTCCGCATATTGGTCCGGTGAACTAAGAACACAAACATGATCTACATTCTTGGCGGCAGCGCGCAGCATCGTGGGCCCGCCAATGTCTATATTTTCAAAACTGGTTTCCTGACCCGCATTTTGTTTTCTAACTTCTTCGAAAGGATATAGGTTTACTACAAGCAGATCGAATGTGGTAATATCGAGGTTTTCAAGCTGCTGCATGTCTTCTTTATTGTTCTTTCGGGCAAGAATGCCGCCATGCACTGCCGGGTGTAGTGTTTTTACCCGACCATCCAAAAACTCCGGATACCGGGTAACGTCTTTTATATCGGTAACAGCATAGCCATTACTTTTCAGAAAAGCAGCCGTGCCACCAGTAGAGACCAGCTCTGTTCCTGATTTATGGAGGCATTCCGCAAGGGGTAAAAGTTCCGATTTGTCAAATACAGACAGTAAGGCTTTTTTTATGCTCAGGTCTTTACGCAAGAATGAAGTTGTCGCAGAAATAGACACTATCGATCGGTTAATGTTTAATGTTTTTGGGAAATTGTTCGATATACTGCTGTACGGCAGCAGGGTAAAGCTTATGCTCCTCTTTTAGAATACGGGCGGCGAGCGTCTCGGGAAGATCACCCTTTAGTACAGATATCTTTTTTTGAGCCAGAATCCGGCCTTCATCATAATGCTCGTTTACCAGATGTACGGTGCAGCCGCTTTCTGTTTCGCCACCCTCTATTACGGCTCTGTGTACATTAAGCCCATAATAGCCTTTGCCACCGAACTTGGGTAAAAGAGATGGGTGAATGTTTATAATTTGATTGGGATAGGCTTTAATTACTGAATCCGGAATTTTTAGCAGAAATCCCGCCAGCACGAGAAAATTCGCACCTCTGATTTTCAAAATAGAAAGAAGCTCAGAAGCTAAAAGCTCAGATGATCTTCGTGCGGTTGTGGGTACGATATCGTATGGTATTCCCGCAGATATAGCTCTGCTTATTGCTCCAATACCGGGTTTGGAAGCTATTAAGCCGCTAATTTCAGCATGTAGCCGTTTTTCGTCAATGGCATCAATCAAAGACTGGAAATTGGAACCTGATCCGGAAGCGGCTACTACAATTTTGGCAATCAAAGCTGAAAAAGGGGTTGCGAAGTGGTAAGTACAATTTGATCTTGATAAGATACAGATATTGGAGCTCCAACGGGAAGGCAAATTTTATCATCTACGTGCCCATATCGCAATCCTTCAAAAACGGGGTAGTTGCACCCTTCAAAAGCCCTCTGGAAAATTGTATTTAACGGTGGTATGCTTGGATATTGTTCTTCCAAAGCCGGGCTAAAGCAACCAATTGCTGCAGCATTAAGCTTATGCAGAAAACCACTTAACCGAAATTGTTGCAGATAAGCTTCGTATTTATGACGAGGTTCGTCGACATCTTCGAAAATAGCAATACTATTTTTGGGGTTGGGTAAAAACTGGCTGCCCTGCAGCATGCATGCGACAGAGAGGGTGCCGGGAAGCGCGTAGCCCTGCAGACTTTTCTCTTTTGGAAAATTTGACTTACCCGAATCTGGTTGTAATAGTAGCTCGTAGCTACAGTGGCCATTTTGCAGTAGAGTCCAGAATTTTTTGGTGAAATCTCCGTTTAAAGGCTGTCGAGCCATATCTGTAGCGACCATACCTGCCGAAAAAGAAATTAAACGTGTTTTTGTCCAGATAGCCCACTGAAGCGCGGTTACATCAGAAAACCCGGCAATTATTTTTCTTTTTTGCGCTATTCTTTCATAGTCCAGGAAGGGTAACATCATAAGTGCACCGAAACCACCGCGCATGCAAAAGATTGCATCAATCTTGTCGTCATTAACCATTTCCATAAGATGAGCCGAGCGTTCTTCGCCGGTGCCGCAAATATAATGTAAGTTCTGCTTACAGCTTTCGGAACTAACTACATTAAAACCGAGCGATTCCAGATAGTGGATTCCCCGCTCTAATTTTTGTGGCTCTGCCGGAGATGATGGGGCAAAAACCCCAATAGTGCCTCCGGTGGCGAGGGGTTTACAGGGCAGATAGTCAGAGAGGTTGCTCATGTTTGGATTTAAAGACAAAATAGTTTTTTAAACTCCAGGTGATTTCTGTTATGATAACGCGAAGAATGGTAGCTGTTGGTATGGCAATAAGCATGCCTAGTAAACCAGCTAGTTCGGCCCCTATCAGGATAATAAAAAGTACCATAAGCGGGTGGATGTCTGCAGCCTTTGAGAAAATAGCAGGCTGAAATAGCACATTGTCCATAATTTGAACAATCATTACCGCAATTATACAGTTGATTACTAAAGAAAAATCTCCGGTCTCGATTATGGCAATTATAATGGATAAAAGATAGCCTAGTATGGGTCCAAAATAAGGTATTGTATTTGCTATACCGATTGCTACACCTACCGATAAGGCATTATTAAGGCCAGCCATGCTTAAAAATACCCACGAAAAAAATGCAACAAGGGTACTTTGCAGTGCAATGGCCCGAAAATGAGTTCCCAGCCTTATTTCGATTTTGGTAATAATGTTAATGGTAGTTTCGAAATATTTATTCGGCACAAACTGAAGCACTTTCCGGCGCAGTACGCTTCCATCTTTAAGGAAGAAAAAAGTACTGAAGGGCAGAATTAATGCGGCTGTGAAAAGATTGGTGAAAATACCAAGCAGATTGCCCACAACATTCTGTACATTTTGCAGATCAAAGAAACGGTTGAAAAACGAGTCTACATTATTTGTGAGGTAGCCTTGCGGCAGATAAGGGACAAGCTGCAGGGTGTATTCTTCTATTGTACGGGCTATAAAATTAATGGTCTCAACATTAAATTGCTGAGCAAGTCGGCCAATCTGATTCCCGATATTTGGTATTATGGTAGTAGAAGCCCATATAAGCAGTAAAATAACCGAAATGATTACAAGAAAAGTGGCTAGGGTCCGGTTCATGCCATTAGATTGCATGCGGCTCACAATCGGGTCTAATATGTAGCTTAAGACCAGCGAAACCACAAGGTAGCCGAATAACGCAGAAAATCTCCAAAATACAAACGCAGTAATAAAGGCTACTATGGTGTAGCCGACCAGGCGAGGTAAATTTTCTGCTGAGAATTGAGTCATGAATGTAGGAAAGAATTAAAGACTGCTTCGTTGGCTAAAATAAAATAAATTTATTCGTGATGGAGAATTATATGCCCATTTTCTTTTATCATTTTTGCTGACTAAAGTACTTGCAGCGGTAAAGGATTTGGCTATTGTTTGCCTGGCCAAATTTAACTGTACTGCCGCAACGATAGCTGATGGCTTTATACACGAAAACTGGGTGATATGCCTCATTTCGCTGTAAATTAAATATAATGATGAGAGCTATATTGCTATACGAAGTAAAGCTACCGCAAAGTATTTATCAAAGAATTTTCACATAGTACATAATAACAGCTGTTCTCGGGCGACACGGAGCGCGGTGCGCAAATTCGCGGGGCAAAAATGATCGGGGAGGGGGAGTAAATATCATCAGTCAACAGTCAGTTTTTAGTTAGGAAACGGAGACAAATAAATATCATAATCGGGTATCTGAGCCAAGCCAGGATGACTTTGAAAGCAGCGGATGTGCTAGGTATAACTATCCAAACGCATCAAAGTTATGATCTCAAAATGCTTAAAACGCCCGCTACCAAATTACAGGCTACCCTATCATCCAATAAAAATCAATTTTCCTTTGCGTGAAATTCGAACTGCTAAAGTTGAGGGCAGAATCAAATTTCAACCATTCGCATTTAAATAGCACAATATATATCGTGCAGAATTTAATTTTGAGTTGATCGGAGAAACTTTTGGCTAAGTTCAGGCGTCTTCAACAATTTTTAGCAAATCATCTATATGTTTCAAAATAAGTGATGGAGAATGGCCTTTTCGCTGCAGATGGTCGAATAACTTTTTCTTTCTCTTTGATGGGTCCTGTTCGCGCTTAAGGCGACGACTTGCTTTTTGAACTAAAAACTCCAGAACTTCTGCATTGTCGGTTTCGGGGTCGTGGATTTCTTCACAGGCCGAGTCGATATATTTTGAGGGTATTCCTTTAGTCATGAGTGCAGCACGTATTTTGGCAGGTCCCCACTTTTTATTGTTAGATAATTCCCGAGCGTATTTAAGGGCAAAGTCGTGTTCGTCTATTAATCCATTTTCGCGAAACTCCTCTATTATATCTTCAATGAGTGGAGAACTATATCCTTTTCTGGTGGCTTTTGTACGCAACTCAAAAGAAGTATGGCTACGAACCGACAATAAACGGATGAGGTATTCTCGTAGGTCGAACCGTTGTTCTGAGTCGAGAAGCTTCTCAAGGAAATTGAGATCTATCTCCATTCCTTTTTTTAGAGAATATTCAACAAATACAGACTGATACAATCCAAATGCAAATTCATCATTAAGCCAAACGTTTATCCTGATTTTATTTCCGCTCTGTACTTCCATCTTACTTATTTTTGCCGGGAGGTCTGGCAATAGCTTATCGATGATAGCCGTGAGACGCTCTTGTACTTTTTGCGGAGCCTTGCGTTGCTTCTTGGGGTATTTGCGAAATTCGTTCACGTATTTTGGAGGAGCTAAAGGTGGGTTCTGGATGAATGGCAAATTTCTGAAAATAAAACAGGCAGCGGTGTTTAGTCGCTGCCTGTAAAAGAAGGCCTTATAAAACCTGTTTTAAGCAGATTCTGGAAAAAACATTTCTTTTAGAATCAGGTTGTGGCTGCTGCGGCGGTTTTTGTTTTTGATTTTGTTTTCTCATCCGGTTTTTCGTCTTCTACCATATCGGGCAAGAGCTTGGCGCGGACAATCTTTTCGATACGATCGGCCAGATCAGGATCTTCCGTGAGGAATTGAATGGCCGAGTCTGCGCCCTGACCAATGGGTTCGTTGTCGTAACGATACCAGCTGCCTCTTTTTTGAATAATTTCGTACTCAACCGCAAGATCCAGCAGTTCTCCAAGCCTGGAAATACCCCTTCCGTACTCAATATTAAATTCCACTTCTCTGAATGGAGGAGCAACTTTGTTCTTCACTATTTTTACTTTCGTGCGGTTACCAACAACCTGATCTCCCTTTTTAATGGTACCAATCCGGCGGATATCGATACGAACCGAGGAGTAAAATTTAAGGGCGCGTCCACCAGTTGTAGTTTCGGGATTACCAAACATAACCCCGATTTTTTCGCGAATCTGGTTAATAAAAATCACGCAGGTATGTGTTTTATTCACAATACCGGTAAGTTTTCTCAGTGCCTGAGACATCAGCCTTGCCTGAAGACCCATGTGGGAATCTCCCATATCGCCATCCAGCTCGGCCCGGGGAACCAGTGCAGCTACAGAGTCGATTACAATAACATCAAGGGCACCAGAGCGTATAAGCGTTTCGGTGATTTCGAGGGCTTGCTCGCCGCTGTCTGGCTGCGAAACAAGCAGCTCGTCTGTCTTTATGCCAAGTGCTTTAGCATACTTAGCATCAAATGCATTTTCCGCATCTACGAAAGCGGCATAACCGCCTTTTTTCTGGGCCTCTGCAATAACGTGAAGGGAAAGCGTTGTTTTACCGCTTGATTCCGGTCCGTAAATTTCGATAATACGGCCTCTTGGGAAACCACCTACTCCCAAAGCGGCATCTATCATCATAGATCCTGATGAAATAACAGGAATATTAAGGATAGGAGCATCACCCAGCTTCATGATGGTGCCTTTACCGTGCTGTTTTTCGATTTGACCTACTGCGAGGTCGAGTGCTTTTAGTCTGTCTGAATTTGCCATTACATTAAAATCAATGAGAAGTTGCTCCATTTTTTATATGGAGTATATGTATAATATATGTGAGAGTAAAGAGTTTTTGAGTTTTGGAAATAATTTCCTTAGCCCTGTTGCTCTGTATCTCTCTGCGTTTTTACCTATAAGAGATAAATCGGAAAAACCTTTCAGAAAAAAATTTTTTTTAAAAATACAAAGAAAGTGACTTCGCAAACGCTTTTAAAATAGAGCAGTACAATGTACTTCCCTATTTTGGGGTTCATTTCTTTACGAGAAGGTGTTTTAGCAATTGTATTTCTTCTAATTTGCTTTTCCCAAACTTTATGTTTTCGGAAAAATACTGGTTTGCTGAAGGCTTTTATTTTAAATAGTAGCTGTATAAAAACCTGAAAAGCCGGCCATTTATAATTTGGCTCTTATTGCCCAAAGATCAGGAAAGATAGTAGTATGCACAGTTTTACGAAGGTAGGCAACCCCATCGGAGCCGCCAGTTCCTTTTTTAGTTCCAATTGTTCGTTCAACCATTTTAACGTGCCGGTATCTCCATTCCTGCAGGCCTTCATCGAAATCGACCAAAAGTTCACAAAGCAATGCGGCTTCAGGATCATGATGCATCACATCAACAAGTAAAGATTGGTTATGATCATTTTCGTCGTACAACAGGCCTTTATCATGTAAACGTTCGGGTTGTTCGAGATCGTGGCCGCGACCTTTCAGGTATATGCAGAACGCCTCCCATATGGTTTGTTCTTCCATGCGGGCTAAAATAGTGCGAAGCGCGGGTTCGTTTTCTTTGTGAGCATCTTTCATTAAGGGGTATCGAAGTCCACAAAGAATTTCCAGCTCCCGGAATTGTACCGACTGAAAACCACTTGAGCTGTCTAAAAACTTTCTGAACTGATTAAAAGACAATGGAGTCATTGTCTCGAGAATATCAATTTGGGAGACAAGCGTCTTCATGATAGTAAGTATGCGGCGCATGGTTTTTATGGCATCCCATGTTCTTACTTTAAGTAGCTGCGTGCGTAAAAGGCCAAACTCGTGCAGAATTTGCTTAAACCAAAGCTCATAGGTCTGATGAATAATGATAAAAAGCATCTCATCATGCTCTTCGGGTTTTGATTTTAGTTTTTGAAGTTCTGTTAGCTCGTCTATACAAAGATAGCTACTGTATGTGAGTGATTTAGATCCCGATTCTGAAGTGTGCATAAGCAATCTTAAAATAAATGTTCAAAAGAAATTCATGGAAACCAGCAATAAGAAAACCTCATTACTAATCTTGGCTGGTGCATAAGCGCCTTGATGTATTGCTGACCCGGAATGTTGAATTGATGGTATGTTAAAAACATTCACCCTTGGGGAAATGCATTTTAAAGATAAATTTTGCAGCTATAATCCCCGAAAACTAAGTCTTTCATTCATAATTCGGCTGAGCTACTAAGGAGTAAACAGGTACTCAAGAGGTTGAAAACCGTTTTTGCGATATAAATAGAATCAAATAAATAATGTTTCTTTTCATCAAATAAATATCCCGGTAAGGCAGATATGCAAAAAGAAGGTCTTATAAAACCACTTTTTTACCCGTGAGATTCAAATTTGATATTAAAAACAGCATATTCTCCAAGGCTCATAAAACACTGTGCACCAGTTTACAGCCTGCTCTTAAGATAGGGAAATTCAGACAGTCGGGACGTCTTTCATTATAAACAATCAAGAACATTTTTCTGGTTTCGGCCATATTTGCAGTTTCCTGAAAGTATCAAAAGGGTGTAAGTGTTCTTGGTAGCTCTTGCGTATTTTCTGTATTTTCAAGACGCGTTGATAAACCACATTTTGGAAAGATACGCAGTTCATTAGTTCTAAAAGTACCGAACTCTGCTTTCAACGTCACCATTTATAACCCAATAAAGAAGTATGTCTACATTAAATCTTAGTCAGTCTGAAATACAGCATATTCCGGATTCCAAAGAAAAAGCGCTGGAACAGTTTTTGGAATTCTATCCTGCTTATAAGGAAACCTCTGCCTTGGATGATGCACGGGAAAAAGATTTTTCGAGGCTGGATGAACAGTCACATACTTATCTGGATTTTACTGGTGGCAATTTGTACCCTGCATCTCTTATTCAAGGCCACGCAGATTATCTGAAACAGGCCGTTTTAGGGAATCCCCACTCTACAAATCCGGCTTCTGCTCAGGCCACGCAAGGGGTAGAAATTACACGAAAACATATACTGGATTACTTTAATGCTAGTGACGATTATTTCTGCATCTTTACCGCTAACTGCTCTGCAGGGCTAAAAATTATTGGCGAAAGCTATCCGTTTTCCCAAGATGCACATCTTATGCTCACTCTGGATAACCATAACTCGGTAAATGGTATCCGGGAGTTTGCAAAAATGAAAGGCGCAACGTTTTCATATACCCCACTCGATCCTAATTCTTTGCGAATCGATAGTGCTGTACTAACCGAAAAGTTAGATCAGTTTGGTGAAAAGACAAACAAGCTGCTTGCATTTCCTGCTCAATCTAATGTTTCGGGAATTAAGCACGATCTCGATTTTATCGAAATTGCAAAGAGTAAAGGCTGGCATGTTCTGCTCGATACAGCCGCATTTGTACCTACAGATAAGCTCGACTTATCTAAAGTGAAGCCCGATTTCGCCACGGTTTCGTTCTATAAAATGTTTGGCTATCCCACCGGAATTGGGTGTCTTTTAATGCGGAAAGACGTTTTTCCCGTAATGAAGAAACCCTGGTACGCAGGCGGTACCGTAGCTATTGCCGCTGCAACCTACGATGGGCACTTGCTAATGGGTAATCATGAGCGTTTCGAAGACGGCACCCTCAGCTACCTGGAGATTCCCGCCGTATATGCGGGACTCAATTACCTCAGCGACTTGGGGATAGATAAAATCAAAACCCGAATCTCAAGCCTTAGTCAGTGGTTAATCCATGCGCTGCAGGGGCTAAAGCACCATAATGGCCGGCCCTTAGTGAAAATACTTGGCGATACAAGGGCAGAAATGCGAGGTGGTACAGTTTCAATGCATTTTTACGATCAAAACGGACAAGCCATACCCTTTTTATCTATTGAACAAGAGGCGAATCAAAAAACTATTTCATTACGTACAGGATGTTTCTGCAACCCCGGCATAGATGAAGTGTCGAATAACATCAATCAGGATCAGCTGTCGACTTATTTTAATCTTACTGATAAAAATATGAAACCGGGTGAAACCTGTCTGATTACCCAAATGACTCAGAAAATGGGTGTTCTTCGTGGTTCTGTAAGAGTTTCTGTTGGCTTCATATCTAATTTTAATGATGTATTTCGTTTTTATAAATTTGCAGCATCATTTCTGAACCGTTAGAATTCAGAACTGTTCTTTAAAAGGGTGATGGGTTTTGAATCCATAAAAAATCTGGTGGCAGAAAGCCCAACATCAGCGCTGTGCTAAGGTTGGGTCTTAGTTTGTTAACCGAATTTTTAATTTCTTCTCTTTCTACATGTACGCTCTACTTTTGCCGGCTCTATTGGTTTTAGCACTTGGCAGCTATTTCTTTCTCCATATTTATCAGCTAAAGCGGAAATTCAAAAAAATGGGGGTTCGATTAAGCCTGCAACAAGCTATTAATATTTTGTTAAGAGGTGGCTATCGCGTAAACGTTGCGGAAGCAACAAAGCTGGCGGGCGTAAATAAACTAGATGTATCTGTCGAAAACCTGCAACTACATGCCGTTTCGGGTGGTAATCCACTCGAAGTTGTTGAAGCTCATATTTATATTTTAAAAAAGGCCCGTAGCGTACCGTCGCTCAAGGTAGGTTTTAAGCAACTTTGCCTCATCGACCTTTCTTCCAAAAACCTTAAACAAGCTATAGAAGAAGCCGAAAAACTGAGTAAAATTCAAATAAACGGAGAACTTGAATTTTCTGGATTTACGTATCGGTACGATCTGATGGCAACCTACAGAAGGCCCTTAATGTCGGTTGCGTTTGATACCTTTACGGGAAAAGAAATTGATCGCGAGCTTAAAAGAAAAATAGAGGATGTGAGAAGATATCATAAGGAATTGATTCGGGTTTCTGCCGGCGATGCCAACGGGCTTAGAAAACATTTGCTTCACACGGTTCTTCGACCCGAATTTTGGGAGAGAAACTTCAGACTTTTGCTCCATGAGCAAGAATTAAAGCTGCAAAAACAAGAACTCGAGTATTAACGCAAGATTAGACTATTCGGTTTTTTACCGCAGAAACCTACACATGCGGGCTACTTACATACAAGGCAGAGTCATGATAATTGCGCCTCAAATTTCTTATTGAAGTCTTAATGCAAGAAAAAATAACGATGCTAATTTTGTAACACCTATAACTTTTCTTGCGTAAAGTCTGTATGAAGTATCACAAAGGAGCGGTTTATAAAGCTTTTTTTCAACTGTATTTGCCTGATAGATGTTGCCTTTTTCATTTTGGATATTCATTTTAATAGCATTCTTTCAGCAAACTTGGGATGCCAGGAAATACAGAAGTGATTATTTGTTTTATTTCGAGAGTACACATTTTGCGAAAACATTTCGCATATAACATAGAATAAAAGGAGAAATTAATATGTCTGGAAATGGATCAGCGGGAAATGTGCTTGCTGCTTTAGCCAGTTTTTTTATACCAGGGCTTGGTCAGTTATTGCAGGGTAGACTTTTAAAAGCAGTATTTTTCTTTATACTTGCGGCCATTTTGTGGATTGTCTGGCTTGGATGGCTTATTCATTTGTGGTCGATTTTGGATGCGGCTAAATTTAATAGATAATTGTTGTTTAAGGTATCTTAAAAGTTGTAAAAATAACCTGGTAAATCATCAGGATTGATTCGGAAATACGCATAGATGCACTATGGAGGCTTACTATTAATAATTTTGTAAATGAATGATAATTACTGTGTATTACTCTGTATAAGCGTGTTTAAGGGTATAAATTGCAGACGAAAAATACAGCCATCATTACATTGCTATTACGATTGTATCCCTTTACTATTTATATTTGAAATTGACTATGGAGATTCAAGATCCTGAAAAATCAGCCGATACGTTAGAGATGCTAAGCGAGAGAGCCAGAAATGTTTTGGTTCAGAATAAGCTTGCGAGTATGCTTTTGATGTATGAACATTATAGGAGAGAAGGTAGCTTTTTAAGTCTTAGGCAGTGCGGGCCCAAGACGAATAAAGAGCTTGTTCGCTTTTGTGATGAAGTAGCAAAAAAGGAATATGACAGCAGTATTCTTATCCGGGAAGATACCATATTTACAAAACACGGCACTGAGCACGACTTTACCGATTTACTTAAAAATGCCGAGGGGAGGTTTGAGTCCCAGGAAAAAATTGAGCGTGTAGATGCTGTTTATATGGCTTTATCCGACCGAACCAGAAATACTCTTGTTCGAAATGGCATCGTTGGGGTAGAAGCATTTCTGGAATTCTACAGAGAATCCGACGATTTCTCTAAATTATCCCATTGCGGGCCTAAAACATCGGCTGAATTAGAATACTGTGCGACCACTATTTTAGAAATTCTCGAGGACAGAAAAGCGGGCTAATTATCAACTTAAATTAGAAGCGTACTATTTTTTCTCATAAAAAAGGCTGCAGCGAAATACTAAGTTATCGCTGCAGCCTTTTTGCATAATACAATTACTGCCTATTTAGGCAGTATTACTAATAGAAGGCTTTGTAAAACCACTCTTTTGCCCGCCTTCTTCCTTGGCGCAAAAATAAAATCCTCGAATAGATAGCCTATACTCCGGTTTTATTTTTGCTCCGGCGTCGAATACGAACAAAATAGAAGGTTTTTCAAAGCCTTCTAATAGAGGTTCCAGAAGAAGGGAAATCAGGATCTGGCAATTTTGTTCCGATCGGTGAAGCTTACAAAATTGGCAATGAGGCTATTCATCAATTTAGCAGAAAACTCATCAGTAATACCATCTTTCTCATTGAAAATCTTATTTACTCTTTGCAGAAAAATGCGCTCTGGGAATAAATATGCATTTCTGTAGTTGCAAATCATTTGAAGCTGTTCCACAGACCGTACCGAGCCAAAGGCGCCGGCCGCTTCACCAATAAACGCAATAGGTAGTTTTTCAAAAGACTCCGGAAATGGCAAATAATCAATAAAAACTTTAAGGATTCCTGGGAAAGAGCCATTGTATTCGGGTACAACCATAACCACACCGTCGGCATCGAGTACATTATCGTTAAAAGCTTTTACCGAAGGAATATCCTGACCATATTTACCGCCAACTACGTCCTGAAGCGGATAATCCTCAAGTGAAACGACCTGCGCTTCTGCACCCTGCTCAATTAATTTTTCTGCTGTAAATTTTGAAATTTTCAGGGCCATTGATCCTGGCCTGTCTGTGGCGCTTAATACTGTTATTTTAGGCATGTATTCCTGGTTTGATTTAAAATTGATATTAAAATGAAGTATAATTATAGAAGCGCCTAAGCGAAACTTCTATTGCTAAATTTTCAGTCGTTTAAACAACTGATTTCGCTCTGGCATTCATTCATAGAAAAATGGAAATCTGATAAAGAGAAATAAATGTAGTGCCGTAAGTACAAATATTTATTTTTTTTATAAGGCTTTCGAAGCGCCTGTTAAAACGCTTCGCATTTTATTCATTTTTTTAGTTCCAGAGTCGATATCTAAGCTGCTAAAAGCCCTTTACTGCTCTAAGGCATCACGCCTAATCTTATTTTACTATCTTTTCATTCCTCATTCCGTATTTGTTTAAGGCGTTCATTAAACCTGTTTTCAACGGTATTATTTCCGGGCTTGTAATAGCTCCCCTTCGCAACAGAATCGGGCAGATATTGCTGCTTCACCCAGTTATTTTTGTAGTTATGAGGGTATAAATAAGAGTCTGAGGCATTAGCCGTATGCTCATACTTGGCTTTTAAGCGATTTGCGGTCTTGTCTTTCAAGTGCTCCGGAACCTGACCGGGGCCATGTTTTTTTATATGATTAAGAGCTTCGAAAATGGCTCCGGCACTGTTGCTTTTAGGGCATAGCGCTAAATAAAGGCAGGCGTGAGATAAAAAGTAAAGCGCTTCGGGCATTCCGCATTTCTCAAAGGAAGCATGAGCGGCATTTACCAGCTCAAGTGCTTTGGGTTCTGCCATCCCAATATCTTCTGAAGCAAAAATAAGCATACGCCTGAAAATAAAGTTCGGATCTTCTCCGCCTTCCAAAAGAGCCGCCATCCAGTGCATAGCCCCGTCCGCATCGGAGCCTCTTAACGATTTTATGAAGGCAGATGCGTAATGGTAGTGCTCATCACCCTGTTTGGAAAAGCGAATATTTCGTTTTTGTATAGATTCCCGCGCTACCTCAAGGGTGATGTGTCTCTTGCCATTGGCGCCTGCTTGCGTGGTAATCACGGCCATTTCCAGAGCGTTAAGGGCATTTCGTATGTCGCCGGCCGCATACGATGCAAAATGATCCCGAGCATCATCATCCAGCATAACCGAGAAACGTCCAAGCCCTTTTTCGTGGTTTTGTATAGCTCTTTCAAGCAGTCTGGCGATGTCGGTTTCGTCGAAAGGATGAAGCTCAAAAAGCTGGCAACGCGATAATAGCGGGCCGACCAGCGAGTAGTACGGGTTTTCGGTGGTTGCGCCAATTAGGGTTAACAGCCCGGATTCGATATGTGGTAAAAGCGCATCTTGCTGCGCTTTATTCCAGCGATGAATCTCGTCGACAAAAAGCAGCGTTCGGGTTTGGTTCATTCGCTGTCGGGTGCGGGCTTCGTCTACAACGCTGCGCAGCTCCTTAATTCCGTCTAGAACAGCATTGAGCGTTACGAAACGCCCGTCGATTTCCATGGAAATAACGTGGGCAAGGGTGGTTTTTCCGCTCGAGGGCGGTCCATAAAGAATAACTGAACCAATATTGCCGGTTTTGATCATGCGGTTTAGAAGCTTACCCTCCGAAATTAAATGTTGCTGACCAGCGTACTCATCCAGAGCCTGTGGTCTCATGCGGGTAGCAAGCGGTGCTTGAGCCAGACCAGGAGAGTTGTTGTCTCCAGCTTTTCTTGTCTTCGGGGTATCTGGTTCGTTGCTAAATAAATTCATGAAAAGGCGCTGGTTTTTTCGGTGTGATGGCGTTTTAGCCCGAAACTTGGCAAGCTATGCAAGAAGTATTCTTTATTTATAGAGGAAAGCGCATAAACAAAAGAGGCGCAGCCTAAACTTGCAGGAAGTAGTCGGCAGGCCTCAGTTTCTTATTACCTAATGCAATTAAAGCGGTAAATTATCGTGCTTTTTACGGGGCACGGTGTCTGCTTTGTTTTGTACGAGCTCGAAGGCTTTAATAAGCTTCTTTCGGGTTTCCGAAGGGAAGATCACATCATCGATATACCCTCGCGCGGCAGCCCGGTACGGATTGGCAAAGGTTTCTTCATATTCATTTTCAAGCTGCTTCTGTGTAGTCTCAGGATCTGCGGCACTTTTAATTTCTCTGCGAAAAATTATCTCCACTGCGCCTTTGGTGCCCATAACCGCAATTTCGGCGGAGGGCCAGGCCACGTTGTAATCGGCTCTTATATGCTTGGAGTTCATCACATCATAGGCACCGCCGTAGGCCTTGCGTGTAATAACGGTCATTTTGGGCACGGTTGCTTCACAAAATGCATATAAAAGTTTGGCGCCATGTTTAATAATTCCTCCCCATTCCTGATCTGTTCCCGGTAAAAAGCCCGGTACATCTTCAAATACCACAAGTGGAATATTGAAAGCATCGCAAAAGCGCACAAACCGGGCCCCTTTTACAGACGCATTATTGTCGAGGCATCCGGCGAGCGATAAGGGCTGATTGGCCACAATACCAATGCTTCTGCCACCAAGCCGAGCGAAACCTACAACAATATTGTCGGCGTAATTTTCATGAACTTCAAAAAAAGAGCCGCCGTCTACTACGCCCTTAATTACGTCTTTAATGTCGTATGGCTTGTTCGGGTTATTGGGCACAATGGTGTCGAGCCCGCCTGCAAGCGCAGAGTCTGGTTCGACGGCTGGTTGACGCGGCGCTTTCTCTTCGCAATTTTGTGGCAGGTAGCTCATTAATGTGCGGATGCGCTGCAGGCAGTCGGCATCGTTATCGGTAGAAAAATGAGCTACCCCCGACTTTGAGCTATGTGCAGAAGCTCCACCAAGCTCTTCGGAGGTTACTTCTTCGTGGGTTACTGTTTTTACCACATTCGGACCCGTAACAAACATAAAGCTTGTATCCTGCACCATAAAGATAAAATCGGTAATCGCAGGCGAGTAAACCGCACCACCAGCACACGGACCCATAATTGCTGAAATCTGAGGCACAACGCCCGATGCCATGCTGTTTCTCCAAAAAACCTCGGCATACCCACCTAATGATGCCACGCCTTCCTGAATGCGTGCGCCGCCGGAGTCGTTAAGCCCAATAACAGGAACTCCGTTTTTTAGCGCCATATCCATAATCTTACAAATTTTCTCGGCATGGGTTTCTGAAAGGGAACCTCCGAATACCGTAAAATCCTGCGAGAAAACATACACGGGCCGGCCGTTAATAGTGCCGTAACCGGTAACTACGCCGTCGCCGGGGTAGCTTTGTTTATCCAGGCCAAAATCGCGGCACCTATGCCGTACAAGCGCCCCTATTTCTTCGAAGCTGTCTTTGTCTACCAACAGCTCAATACGTTCGTAAGCAGTAAGCTTACCGGATGCATGCTGCTTTTCAATGCGTTCTTTGCCGCCGCCAAGACGAGCCTGACGTCTTAGCTCCTGTAGCTTTTCGAATTTCGGATTTATATCCATAAGTCACGTTTAATTTGTGCAGCCCGACCAGGACCACGGTTTCAGTCGAATTAAGTAAAGCTGTTTAATATCTTCTTTGGCATAAACCAAATAAAAATGTTTTCAGCTTTTAGATTTCATAAAAAAGCGATGAAGATTATCGGTAAAATCTACGGTAACATCTTTATAGATATCGATTTTATTTTTTCTGAAAATTTCGTTAGTGAGGTATTTCCCGGCTTCTCTCCAGCTTTTGTAGGTTGCCATTTGTTCTAAACATTCGCTGTATGCCTGCTCATCCCCTTTAAAAATATCGCGAATGAACTCTTTCTGACCACTCTTTAAGTACTTTTTGAGAGACTCGTAGCGATCGCCCACATTATTTTCGGGTTCGGCTATACTTCTTCGTAGCTGTTCTTCTTTTTCTTCTGCATGATAGGCAGCCTGCCCCTGCCGGCTGCCCACAGAGGTACTATCCAGTGAGATACTTTTCTTAATTATAGGGGTATCGTCGCTATCGTCTTCTTTTTCAAGTAGACGCTTCCAAAGGGGAACATCATCGTCTTCGTTGTTGTCAGATTCATTATGTGCTGGTTCCGGAGACTTTATTCCAGATTTACTTAGCCCGCTTGAGCCTAATCCCGGCTCCTCATCATCAGACAAGCGGAACTTCTTATAAATGGGCTCGTCATCAATTTCTTCGTCTTTCTCTTTCTCATTCTCTTTTTCTTCAACTATCTCTGCTTTAGCATCATTATTCTCGTCTTTTTTCTTGCTTTCATCTTCCCCGGGGCTAAAAATACTAGCATTGCCGACTAATTCCTCAAGGTCTTGCTCGTCTGCAGGGTTTTTATAATCGGGCGTGGAAGTTTCATTATCTGCAAAACTTTCTTCTTCTTGTGTTTCCTCTTCATCAAAGGTAAACTGCGAGAATAATGGCTTACGATCCTCATCTTCTTCGTCGATAACGGTTTTTTTATTTATGATGGAATCATCTTCGGTGTCTGCTTCTGCGCGGTATCTTTTATAGAAAGGAACTTCTTCTTCTTCATCATCTTCATCTTTATTCTCTTCGTATGAAGCGCTGCTCCTGAAGTTTGAACCCAAAGTGGTTTCCGGCTCTTCTTTTGTGTTTTCTTCTGCAGATTCAGGTTCTTTTTCAGAACCTTCGAGCTCGTCGGTGCTCTTAAAAGTATAGTTTAGAAAATCACTTAGCGCTTCTTCCATACTACTTTTAGATTCATCTTGGGGAGAAGGTTCAGACTTAGGTTCATTTCTTTGCAGGGTGATGGCTTCCTGCTCCTCTTTGGCATCCGGTTCGTCGGTCAGGTGCCCGGCCCGAATTTCCGGTTCGTGTTCGTGTTCCTGTTCCGCTGCCTTTTCTTGATCTTTCTCTGCCTTTTTAAAAGATTCTTCTTCTGTTGCCCGGTTTTGCTGAACAGGCTGGCCGTAGCTTAGAGGTACATACGAGTTAGAGTCGTCTTCATTATCCTCAAAAACTGGGCTGGAAAGTACCTCAATAAGAAGCTGCTTATCTACAGTATCCCGTTTCGCGTCGAAGCGGGCCGCTATTTTTGGCATTTCTTTGTCGTTGAAAAACCGAGTAAGAAGTTCAGGATCTATTTCGCCGTTGCAAATAATAAAAATGGGGTTAATAAGCTGTGCCCAGTTTAGCGGGCTGTATTGGGCGCAAAGTTTGCGGTCTATTTGGGATACCGCATTTTCATAACGTTGCCGGCTAATTACCTCAAGCTGTTTATTCTTCATGTAGCGCGGTAGAAAGGTGCCGAAATGCCGGTACACCACAACCCATCGCATGCGCTCCATAGCTTCTTCTTTATTCAGGATGTCGTCGTTGCCAAATATGTAGGCACCCAGATTTTTACGGGGCTCGATGAGCACATCCAGCAAATCGGCAACCGAATTTTCAATCACTCCTTTAGCAAACGAATGCGGTAAGCGAAGCTGATTATGAATAGCATCCAGAAATTGCTGCCATGCGCCGGTAACTTCTGCTGCATTCATATTTGCCCAGTCGGTGCGGGGCGGCACGATAGAATCGGCCAGGTTTTTCTCGAGCTCCAGCTGTATTCGAGCCACAACAAAGTCTGGAATACCAACCTCAATAAGTTCAGCAGGGGTAAAATACTCTTGATTGTGCGTAAGCTTACGCTGTAGTCTTTCGGTAATTCTCTGAACAGCCTGAGTCATGAGTTGGTATGGTGTTTATATGATTAATGTGATTGTTGGTGCCAATACGTTTAAACGTGTTTTGCAAGGTCTGTGAACCGAAGTTCGATACAACTAACAAAGTCTTCTTAAAACATAAGCATTAGCCGCGCTAAATCAACAGATAAAGCTAAAAAACGGCGTAAATTTGTGGCTAAGGAAGTATTTCTTTGCTACATTCTGCCATGTCTGTTATTCAAGTAAGTAAAATATCAAAAAAGTTCGGTCAATTGGTGATTTTTCAGCAGATTGATGCGTCTTTTCATGCAGGAATTTGGGGAATTGCCGGACCAAATGGTAGCGGTAAGTCTACATTTATGAAATGTGTGTCTGGACTTACACGGCCCGACCGCGGGAAGATTAGCTGGGAAATGAATCAAAAAAAGCTGGAGAAAAGTCAGCTGTATTCCTATTTAGGGTTTGCAGGACCCTACATTCGCCTATATGATGGCTTAACTTGCCGTGAAAATCTGGAGCTTATTTTAAAGTTGACAGGATCTAAACCGGAAGAAGAGCGCGTTGCAGAAATTATGAGTGAAGTGCAGCTTCCCGATAAAATGAATCATTATCATGGCAAACTATCTTCTGGTCAGCAGCAGCGGGTTCGTATGGCCGCCGCATTAATTAAAAATCCGGTTTTTTTATTGCTGGACGAACCGGGCACCAATCTGGATAAAGCCGGCTTTACTCTTATACAGGAAATTACAGAGCGCTCCAGAAAAGAGGGGCGAACTATGCTACTGGCCTCCAACGACAGCCGCGAACTTGATCTCTGCGATCATATTATGGATATCAGTCAGTTTAAAAGGAAACCCGCAGACTCTTAAGCTGCAAAGAGTTGTATTTTGGTTTTAGATGCCATCACCCTACAAAAATAATATTTTATGCTTATTTCGGAAAAAGATCAAAAACTTGCAGAAAACCTGCTTTCACACAGCTGCGATCTCAAAAAAGGAGAGCATGTTTTAATTCAGCTGGTAGGCTTAAATGGAATTGGTTTGGTGCGGGCGCTTTGTCGTGGTGCACGCGAGCGGGGGGCTATTCCTTTCGTTAAGCTGGAAGATACCGAAACGAACCGTATTTTAATGGAAACCGGAGATACCGAATATTGGCAAAAACAGGCACATACAGATCAGCTGCCGCTAATGAAGCAGATGGATGCTTTTATTGGTATTCGGGCAGCCGAGAATATTTATGAAAACAGTAGTATTGGGTCTGCGCAAAACAAAGCGTATTCCGATCATTTTCTGGTTCCCGTACATTTCGAAGAGCGTGTAAATAATACCAAGTGGTGCATCCTAAGATATCCCTCGCCTGCCTTTGCCATGAATGCTAAAATGCCGACTCAGGATTTTGCTGAGTTTTATTATAAGGCTTGTCTGCTCGATTACGAAAAACTGCGCAAAGCGATGTTGCCACTTGAGGAGCGGCTTCGCAAAACCGACGAAATACGGTTAAAAGGCGAGGGTACCGATATACGCTTCTCAGTTAAAAATCAAAACTGGATTCCCTGTTACGGAACAAGAAACATACCTGACGGAGAATTATTCAGCTCGCCTATTATCGACTCGGTAGAGGGCGAAATTAGCTATGCACCAAGTGTGTATCAGGGTAAACCATTTGAATTTGTAAAATTAAGGGTAAAGCAGGGCAAAGTGGTAGATTTCGACAGTTCGGATAACGAAGGTTTGCGACAAATTCTGGAAACCGATGAGGGCGCATCCCGGTTTGGGGAATTTAGCTTCGGTACAAATCCGGTAATCGAAAAACCGATGTATGATATTTTATTTGATGAAAAAATTTACGGATCAAACCACCTCACGCTTGGGCAAGACTACGATATTGCCCCCAACGGAAACCATAGCTCGGTACACTGGGATTTAGTTTGTATAGGCGCAGATGTATATCTGGATGGCGACCTGGCAAGAAAAGGAAGAATATTTGTAAGCGAAGAATTGAAAGGACTTAATCCCGACCAATTCCTGGAAATGAAGTAATCATACTAAAACGGTATAATCCTAATTCAATAGAAAGTTTTGCAAAACCTTCTAATTTGTTCGTATTAGACGCTACAGCTAATATAAAACCGTAGAATAGGCTGTCGACAGTGTTAGCTAACGTTTTGCGACTTGGCAGTTTGCAAAAAAACCTTTCCTAAAGTCTTCTTTAAAAAATAGTAGCATTTATACTGGCTATACATTAATATTGTACAAGATGGGTTACAAAACCACATTAATCGAATATTTGAGAGTATTCACAAACAGGTTTTAGTTTAGGTTCAAACTTTGTAATGCAGAGTACTTAAATCTGGTAATATGTCGATTTAGCAGGTTGTTACTTGCTTGTTTTGATTGCAGAAAACAGCAAAGTAAATCAAAAAAAGTGCAGATACATACAAATACAGACAAAAAGAATAAAGGTACTTTTCAGGTAAAGGATACCTGAAAAGTAAATGGACGCACAAGGAGAAACCGTAAAAAGGGGTTACATAAATAGACATATTTCATTATTTGCACCATAAACGAAGCCCGATTTCGTACTTTATATATACGATTAAATAAGTCGGGCGGAAAAAGGTTTTACAAAGCCTTCTAATAAAGCTTAATTATTTACTGTAAGACTGCCGGAGCTAATGGTAATTTTTTCAACTACCAAAAAGCGGTAGTCTGAGCGCACTTACAACACAGAATATGGCACAATCAGGCACTTATAAATACGATCTGTCAGAGTTTAATATGGGAGAGGTTCAGCAACAGAATCTGGCTCATCTGATTGCGCTGTGCCATAAGCGGATGGATAAGGTCGATGAAGATCTGATTGAGCGCGCCTTTAAACTCACCTATCTTTCGCATTCGGGTATTACACGAGCTTCTGGTGAGCCTTATTACCTGCATCCGCTTGCGGTTGCCGAAATAGTAGCCGACGAAATTGGTCTTGATGATGTTTCTGTTGCTGCTGCCTTACTGCACGACACTGTAGAAGATACAGATGTATCTCTGGCCGATATCGAGGATGAATTTGGCGCTACGGTTGCCCACCTTATTGATGGTCTTACCAAAATTTCGGGCGTTTTTACATCCAAGGGTGTTAAGCAAGCAGAAACTTTTATGAAGCTGCTCATGACTATGGCAGAAGACCTTAGAGTGGTGCTCATAAAGTTTGCCGATCGTTTGCACAACATGCGAACCCTGCACCACCTGCCTAGGCACAAGCAGCTAAGTATTGCCGGTGAAACACAGGAGCTGTATGCCCCCTTTGCGCATCGTTTTGGTCTGTATAAAATTAAAAGCGAGCTCGAAGACCTTTGTTTTAAAACGGTAGACCCTAACGGGTATAAGTTTATAGCCCGAAAACTGCGCGAAAAGAAAGAGCAGCGGGAGTCTTTTATTAAAGAATTTATGGTACCGATTCAGGAGCAGCTGGAAAAATCGGGCTTTAATTTCGAGATAAAAGGCAGGCCTAAGCATATAACATCCATCTACCATAAGATGAAACGGCAAAACAAGCCATTCGAAGAAATTTATGATTTGTTCGCGATCCGCATTATACTGGATGAACCCCACAAAAAAGAAGATTGTTGGCGGGTGTATTCGTTTATAACTGATTCGTATACTCCAATTCCGGCAAGGTTTCGCGACTTTATTTCGGTGCCAAAAGTAAATGGATATCAGTCGCTGCATACCACCGTTATAACCAATCAGGGCCGGAAAGTGGAGGTGCAAATTCGTACAAGGCAAATGGATGAAATAGCAGAAAACGGGCTAGCAGCACACTGGAAATACAAAGAAGGAGCAACCCAAAATGGTATAGACCGCTACATTAACTGGGTAAAAGAAGTCTTAGAAAACCCCAGACCGGATGCCGCGACAGAGTTTGTTGAAGATTTCCAGCTTAATTTATATAATCGCGAAATATATGTATTTACACCTAATGGTGAGCTTCGTACCCTGCCTAAAGGGGCAACAACAATTGATTTCGCATTTGATATTCACTCTCAGGTAGGCGAACGGGCAATTGCTGCAAAAGTAAACGGTAAAATGATGCCGCTCAGGCATAAGCTGAATAACGGGGATCAGGTTGAAATCATTACCGGAAAAAACTCGAATCTAAATCCCGACTGGATTACCGATGTTGTAACGCACAAAGCGAAATCTCGAATTAAGCAGTTTATAAAGCAAGAAGAGCGTAAGGTTTCGGATGTTGGCCGGCAAATGTGGGAGAAAAAAGCTGAACGTTATAAGTTTGAACTATCTGACCAGGACCTGGCCAAGATTGTAAACAAGCTTGAGTTTTCTTCTATACAGCAGATGTTTTTTGCCATTGGTAACGAGAGCTACGATATTAACCTTCTTATTAAAGCTGTAAAAAGTTTTCTATCTAAAGGCAGGGTAGAAGAGGAGCAACAGGAAAAAAACGGCGGTAAAGACGGCCTTAAATACGACGATCGTATTATTGATGAGGCGCAGGCCGCCAACCGGAAAACGCTTACGATGAGCGGAAATCTGGGTAATATAAAATACAGCTTTTCAAAATGCTGTAACCCAATTCCAGGAGACGATGTAGTTGGCTACATTAGTCGCAACGGAGGTCTTAAAATTCATCGTACGAATTGTAACAATCTGTTACATTTATCTAAAACCGAGCCGGAATATCTGGTAGAAGTGTCCTGGGCGAAACAGACCGGTACACAGTTTATAGGTGCTATTAAAATAATCGGGGAAGACCGGGTTGGCCTTATAAACGATATTTCAAATACTATTTCTAAGTCGATGAAGACAAATATGAAAAGTATAAATGTATCTAGCGATACCGGCGCTTTCGAAGGAACCATTATTTTGTTTGTAGAAGATCTTAAGCATTTACAAAATGTAATTAAGAAAATTCAGAAAATCGATGGGATTAAACAAGCTTACAGGTTTGAATAGCGGTAAATCAACCGTTTGATTAAGCTGGTATTAAACCCATAAGCAATTTGTAAACAATCTCTTATTGGTTCTTTATAAATTTTTAACAAGTTAGAAAGCTAAAACTGTCTTATATTTGAGGAGTCATTTGAGAAATGGCCCGATTAAAATCATTTTCAAGCAAAGAATCAAGGAAAAATCATGACTTATACTAAACGCGATATTGTTCGCCGCATATCTGAGACTAAAAACCTTCCAATGGTACAGGTAGAGCCTTGGGTAGATGATGTGATCGTCGCTATTCGTGACACGATGATGGAAGCTAACCCTACTTGCAGAATTGAAATTCGTGACTTCGGTGTTTTTGAAGTTAAAATTACCAAGGCTAAGCCTAAAGCAAGAAACCCGAAGACTAACGAAGTTATTTATGTGCCCGAGCATCGTAAAACACACTTCAAGCCTTCTAAACTTCTTAAAGAATTCCTGCGTCAGCCTCTTGAAACCGCAGATCAGGAATAATCTGAGTCTTTAGTTTGCTTAAACGTAAACGTATTCTTGCCATAGACGTTGGCAAAAAACGAACCGGACTTGCCCAATCGGACCCGATGTTTATCATCGCGAGTCCGATTGGTGCATTTGGGCAGGGCGAGATTTTTCCATGCATCGAAAAACTGGCCTTGGAAAGCGAAATTACTACTTTTGTAGTCGGCTGGCCTATTGGTCAGGATGGCCAAACCGGTAGCTCCACCCAAATGGTGCAGGAGTTTATAAACCGTCTTAAAAAAGTGTATCCTGCCGTCCCGATTGTACTTTGGGACGAGCGCTTTACATCTGTTATGGCGCGAAGGCAGCTGGTGGAAACCGGCGTCCGCAAAAAGAAAAGAGAACAAAAAGGTTTGGTCGACGCCACCGCAGCTTGTATTATTCTTCAGGAATATTTAGATCAAAACAAATTTTAATGAGCATTCTTCCAATAGTTACCTATAACGATCCTGTCTTACGTGAAAAATCCAGCCCTGTTAAGGAGAATACGGCTGAGATTCAAAAACTTATCGACGACATGTTCGAAACCATGTACAATGGTCAGGGTGTAGGCTTGGCTGCACCGCAAATTGGCGTATCTCTTCGTCTTTTTGTTACAGATTCAGACCCGTTTATTTCAGATGAAGATCAGGAAACCGATTTCGGCCCTATGGTTTTTGTTAATCCGGAAATTATTTCAAAAGGGCAGGAAACAAGTTCTTTTGATGAGGGCTGTCTGAGTATTCCCGGTTTACGGGAGCCGGTAACAAGACCGGAAACAATTAAAATACGTTTTCAGGATAGAAATTTTGAGCATCAGGAAATGGAAATAAGCGGCTGGCTTAGCCGTATTTTTCAGCACGAATATGATCACATAGAAGGTGTTCTGTTTATCGATTATCTCGGCTCATTCCGGAAAAGACTTATCAGAAGCAAGCTTCAGCTGGTAGAATCAGGAAAGGCTCCCGCAGAATATCCGCTTGTTCCTAAAAAAGAGCTCATTTCGTAGCTAAGTTAACGCTGTTTCCATTGCGATTCCCAGCCTATTAAATCATATTTTGCATGAACACAAGCCTTAATATTGTTTTTATGGGATCGCCAGAGTTTGCGGTTCCCTCGCTCGAACGTTTAGCTGTCTCTGACCACAATGTTTGTGCTGTAGTTAGCGGAACAGATAAAAAACGAGGCAGAGGTGGCCGTTTAACTCCCACTCCGATTAAAGCCCGCGCTATAGAGCTTGAAATCCCGGTTATCGAGGCTAATTCGATGAAGGATTCAAAGCTTCATGAACAACTCAGAGCGCTTAAGCCAGATTTATTTGTTGTCGTAGCCTTTAAAATTCTCCCGACTGCTATGCTGCAAATACCGCTAACAGGATCAGTAAATTTGCACGCTTCATTACTGCCAAAATACAGGGGTGCAGCTCCTATACATCATGCCGTTATGAATGGCGAAACCGAAACCGGGTGTACTGTATTTTTGCTCGATAATGGCGTTGATACCGGTAAAATTATAGACCGCTTTCGATTAAAAATTGGCCCTGATGAAACCACCGGAGAACTTTACAACAGGATGATGATTTCCGGAGCCGATTTATTGCTGTCGGCCATTAATAAACTTGCCGGGGGTAAAGCCGTTTTTGAAACTCAGAATTCGGCTGAAGCTACACCTGCTCCAAAACTCTTCGACGAAGACTGCAGGCTTAATTTTAGAAATACTGCCGCTCAAGTGCACAATCACATCCGGGGGTTAAGTCCGTTTCCTACTGCCTATGCGTTACTCGACGGTAAAAAGTGCAAAATTCTTTCATCCAAATTACCTCTCAGCGACTTTATAGCAGATGGAAAAATTCCCGGACAGATTTATACAGATGGAGATCTCTGCGCTGTGCAATGTGCCGATAGATCGTTGCTATTGGGCGACTTTAGATTTGAAGGAAAAAAGCAAATGCCTGCTGCCGACTTTTTCCGGGGCTATACAGGCAGTCTTACTTTTGACATGGAATAGCCCGGATAAAAAGTGAGAATTTAAATACTATTGGCAGATTAGCTACAGCCTGTTTACTTTCTTTTTTCTGCTATCACTTACATCATTTAATAATTTTATGAAATGGATTAAATGTATTGGAGCCATTATTGCCACAATTACGCTTGTGGTAATTTTAAACTCCAGAATGGGAGTGGTTCCGGCTTTGGGCCCTTTTTTAAATCCGGTAGACGGTTTCTGGCAAAGTGCGGGCGCACAGCATGATCCTGGCAGCGAGTGGCTAACCTTTCCAGAGCTGCGGGATTCTGTTCTTGTTGTTATCGATGATCGCAGGGTGCCTCATATTTTCGCACGGAATAATCATGATGTATACCTCGCGCAAGGTTTTGTTACCGCCAGAGACAGACTGTGGCAAATGGATCTGCAAACGAGGAGCGCAGCAGGCACGCTTTCTGAGATACTTGGCAAGCAAACGCTGCAACTTGATAAAACCGCCAGAAGACGCGGTATGATGTTTGGGGCAGAAAATAAGCTGCGGATGTATGAGCAGGATCCGGAATTAATGGAAATCTTAAACGCATATACTACAGGCGTAAATATCTGGATCGATGCGCTTTCGGATCGTAATATACCGCTGGAGTACAAACTCTTAGGGCATAAACCGGATCATTGGGTGCCGGTTAATACTCTGCTGATGCACATGAATATGGCTACAACCCTCGCAGGGGGTTCTTCTGCTGTAAGCATGAGCGAGATGAGGCAGGTGCTTGGTGAAACCTTTCTGGATCGGTTTCTGCCAGCCTATCCTGCCAATATGGATCCAATCATCCCGCCGGGAACACCTTTCACACAAAATCCGCTGCAGCCTGCTGATGTGCCCTCATTTTTCTCGCCCAGCGTAATTGCACAAGATTTATATACTCATCCCGACCCTGCACTTGGCAGCAATAGCTGGGCAGTAGATGGTTCCCGCACAGTAACTGGCCGCCCGCTACTGGCAAACGATATGCACCTCGAAATGACGTTGCCTGCAATATGGTACGAAGTACAGCTCCATACACCCGATCAGAACGTGTACGGAGTTTCTATTCCGGGTATTCCTTCTGTTATTGTTGGTTTTAATAAAGACATTGCCTGGGGGTTTACTAACTCCGGAGCAAATGTGCTCGATATATATGAGATCAAGTTCAGGGACGCATCATTCAGAGAATATTACCACGATGGCGAGTGGAAACCTGTAGATATAAAAGTTGAGGAAATACCGGTGCGGGGGCAAGGTATTGTTCGCGATACGGTTGTTTATACGCATCATGGCCCGGTCCGGTTTGAATTCAGAGATGCTTTAAGGGGACAGGCTTCTCAATGGTTGGCTCATCGTGGTTCTACAGATATTCAAACGTTTTTAAAGCTCAACCGCGCCCGATCTTATACAGAGTTTGTAGAGGCAATACAGTATTTTGAATCTCCGGCGCAGAATTTTACCTATGCCGATCGCGACGGGAATATCTCTATCTGGAATAACGGTTTGTATCCGCTGCGATGGCAGGGAATGGGAGATTTTATAAGCGATGGATCCGATCCTGCCTACGACTGGAACGAGTTTGTGCCTCGCGACCACGTGCCGCATATTACCAATCCAGAAAGAGGTTTTGTAAGCTCTGCTAACCAAAACCCTACTGATGAGACTTACCCGTATTACCTTGGGCGCTTTTTTTCGAGTTATGAGCGGGGAGCACGTATAAATGAGGTTCTGGCTGGTTCAGATCAGTTTGACTATAGCGACATGATGGCGCTTCAACTAGATAACATAAGTTTAACTGCACGATCCCATACCGGGAATTTACTGCAGATCATAGAAGCCCATGATCAGTTCTCCAGCTTGCCAGACAGTCACCACGAGCTTTTGGCTATACTTCGTAACTGGGACTACGAAATGTATGCCGATGCCGTTGAGCCGGTGCTCTTTACAGAGTGGGCGAATCAATTTAGAAATAAACTCTGGAGCATAATTTTTAATGGGCGTGTCGAAAACCGCAAGACCCCTGATATGGCCAGAACACTCGATATTTTATCCGATACAGACGACTTTAATTACTTGATGACGGCTTTCGGGCCCGCAACACCTCCTACCCTGGAACAACTGGTTTTTGATGCCTGGAACGACAGCTTAATTCGCTTGAGTCAATCCCTGGGTTCGTCGACTGAAAACTGGGCGTGGTGGCGTTATCAGCGGGTGGGGATTATGCACTTATCCAGAGTAGAGCCCTTAAGCCGGCTCGGCATACGCACAAGCGGTGCGACCGAGGCCGTAAACTCAGTGCGGGGAGCCATAGGACCTTCCTGGAGAATGGTGGTGAGTCTGGAAGACGAGGTGAAGGCTTGGGGAGTGTATCCGGGCGGGCAATCCGGTAATCCCGGAAACAGGCATTACGACGATTTTATTGAGCCCTGGGCACGGGGACAGTTTTTCCCACTACATTTTTTCCCAGACGATGCTGCGGCACTTCATTGGTTGCAGCAAATTACTAAAACGGAAATGGAGCGTGTACAGCCATGAAAGCAGCATTTGTAATTATTTTTCTGGGAAGCTGGGGGCTTCAACTCATTTTCCCATGGTGGACAATCATTATTCCATGCTTTATTGCTGGTCTTATCGGTCCGGATCGTGGCTATAAAGCATTTACAGCCGGTATGCTTGGCGTTGGGGCACTATGGCTTATGCTTGCGCTTATAGCAGATTTCCGGAATGATGGTATCATGGCTGCGCAAGTCGCAGATATTATGACGGTACCAGTTTGGGCGCTTTATGTAATTACTTGGGCTATCGGCTCCATAACGGGTGGTTTTGCCTGTTTAAGCGGGTATTTAGTCCTGGGGCGCGTACGTTAACTAATCTGAAATTAACGCCAAATTTACTTATTTTCCGGCGTAAATTTCTCCTGATCAGGCAGAACGAGAGAATCGCTGTAAAAGCCGGCTGGCTTCAGAATTTTTAAATATTGAAGTCTTATACATACGGTAGAAATAGACGGTCATTTAATTAGGTTGATAGGTGCAGTCAATAAAATTTCGAAAACGTGCCTGAATAGAAAAAAGCGGGCGTATTTGTACTTATTTATCCTGACCTAAGAATGTGCGCTAAAAAATAATTAGATGGCAAGTATACTTTCAGGTCCGTAAACACAGCGGCTATTCATTTCTGCATCAGCAGATGTAAATCTTCAAAATTATTAGAAAATATCATGGTTCGTAAGGTTGTATTATTAAAGGGTGATGGAATTGGCCCCGAAATCACATCATCAGTGCAGCAAATTTTTAGTGAAGCAGCTGTTCCAATAGAGTGGGTAGAAGGAAAAGGCGGTCTCGGAGCATTTGAAGAAACGGGTAATCCGCTGCCCGAGGAAACCATCAACTTAATTAAAGAGCATAAAATTGCGTTAAAAGGCCCGCTTACAACACCGGTAGGCACAGGTTTCAGGTCTGCAAACGTTACATTGCGCCAAATTTTGGATTTATATTCTAACGTAAGGCCGGTTCTTTCTCTGCCAGGCATTAATTCTCCATACAAAGATGTAAACCTGGTAACATTCAGAGAGAATACACAAGGTTTGTATATAGGTCAGGAGCGCATTGTAGAGCCTGATTCACATATTGAGCTAATTGGCGTGATTACCAGAAAAGCATCCGAGCGTATTGTGCGCGCCGCATTTGAATATGCCCACAAGTACGATATGAAGAAAGTAACCTTAGGCCACAAAGCTAATATTTTAAAAGAGTCAACAGGCTTGTTTTTGCGAGTCGGAAAAGAGGTTTCTGCAGATTATCCGGGAATCGAATTTCAGGATATGATTATTGATAACATGGCTATGCAGCTTGTTATGCGTCCGCAGCAGTTCGAAGTTATTGTAACCACTAATCTTTTCGGAGACATAATGAGCGATCTGGCTTCGGGCCTGGTTGGCGGTCTTGGGGTAACTCCGGGGGCTAATATTGGTGATGAGTATGCCGTATTTGAAGCCGTACACGGTTCAGCTCCAGATATTGCAGGTCAAAATAAAGCAAACCCAACTGCACTGCTTTTCTCATCTCTTATGATGCTACGTCATTTAGGTATGGACGACAAATATACATTAATTCGTGCAGCCTTAGTTAAAGCCCTTGCGAATAATGAAGTTCGTACCGCAGATTTAGGCGGCAACGGATCCACAAAAGGCTTCACAGACGCAATATGTAAAGAAATCAGAAACGCCTGATACAGTAAGCAAAAATTTAACAGAAGCCTGTCGTTTACTATTCTGATAAACTGGCAGGCTTTTTTTTGTCTAGCAAATTTGCGCGCCGCGCTCCCAATATTCGGAAAATTTAGTGAATTATTCTTTGGGTGATGGGTTTCTTTGAAGTTTATGAAATAACAGACTTTGGCTTATTACATTAAAGATAGCACGGGGTTACTCGGGGTATGACACAGGATTGCACAACTTATCCCAGCCTGCCCCGACTATTCGGGGAGCGCTTCGGGAGTTTTTTTCTGGCTGTTTGATGGCATACTGAGCAATATGCGCATTAGTAATTACCGCCTTCGACCTGTGCATTGCCAAATAAAGGAGATTCATTCGGTCATGCTTAGCCTTTTGCGGTTAAAAAAAAATTGCATAGCATTTGCTGCTACGAAAAGCCTGCCGCTCAAGAATCGGATATTATTATTTTTACTACTGACCATAACCTTATGTCCTCCGTCTTCGGTCCTCGGTCAACTCAAAACTCAACGCTCAACACTCAAAATTAACCTTCCTCTTCTACGCTTATTTTGCTCAAAAATACGGCAGGGATTTCGATTGAGATATAGCGGGAAAGCTGCTCTATTTCTACAACCACATTGTATTTCGATTTATCTCTCTTCCATATGGCGCGCATGCCTTTAAGTGGTCCTTGTATAATTTCGACTTCGTCGCCTTCTTCGAAATTATGCTCCGTTACCTCATAGCGTAGCTTATTTTCCTCAACCTTGCGAATGAATTCGATTTGATCTTCACGAATAACGGCAAAACCCTGATTGAACCTCACAAAGTGCACAGCTCCGTCTACAGAGAGTACTTTAGCAAATTCGCTGCTTTTGGTAAAAACAAAAAGATAGCCGCGAAACATAGGTTCTTCAATCCACTTTTTGCGGTCGCTCCATTCCTTCAAAACTTTTACTAGTGGCAGATAATGCTCAATTTGGGCATCGGTTAGCCTCTCATGCAGTTTTTTCTCGGCACGTGGCTTAGTTTTTAAAGCATACCAAGCAGGTTTTTCGTTTTTAACTTTAAGTCTTCTAATTACGGTTGTTGCTTTTTCCAGCTTCCTTTTTTCCGGCATAAGAGTCTTGCAAAAAAAGTAATTTAGTTAAGGTTTTTCACAGCCTTCGTTCAGGAAAAGGCTAAAAATTGCTTAGTTATACCCAAAACTTCTAAGGTAATTATCGTTATCTCTCCATTTCTCACGTACCTTCACAAAAATACTCAGATACACTTTTTTACCCAAAAACAGCTCGATTTCCTTGCGCGCTTCGGTTCCCAGCTTCTTCAAAGCCTGGCCACCCTTACCAATAATTATTCCTTTTTGGCTGTTTCGGTTAACAATTATTTCTGCCTCAATGCGATCCATTTCCGGTTCGCTATCGAAAGAGAGAATGTCTACCGTGCAAGAATAGGGGATTTCGGCGCGATAAAGATGAAACAATTGTTCTCTAATGAGTTCGGAAACAAAAAAGCGTTCTGGGTGCTCGCTAAGCTGATCGGGAGGGAAGAAGGGAGGACTTTTGGGAAGTAGCTCAAACATCCGGTTTATTAGTTCCGGGATTCCAAATCCTGTTAAAGCCGACACGAAAAAAGTATCGGAAGGTTGTATAAAGCTCTCCAGTTTTTCTCGGGCTAAATCGAGCGCCGGCTGATTGTGAAGATCCATCTTGTTGATTACAAGTATGGTTCGTTTGCTAATCATCTTTTGGATGCCAGACCAAAGTTTTTCATCGGGCAAATCAGCCGGATCTGCAATAAAAATAACGAAGTCGGCATCCCTAAGGGCCCGCTGTACGGCATCCATCATTTTTACGTGCAGTTTATAGCTCGGATCAATAATTCCGGGGGTATCCAAAAAAACAATTTGCCCGCGCTCATCGGAGTGAATTCCCGTTATCCGGTGGCGCGTAGTCTGTACTTTGGGGGAAATAATGGAAAGTTTGGTACCTAAAACCTGGTTCAGAAAGGTCGATTTGCCCGCATTCGGTTTTCCGGCAATGGCAACATAGCCAGCCCGGTAATTTTCCGGGTAATCGGCAAATGGGTTAGGAGAGTCTGGGTTTTCTGGTACGTTATCCATTGGGTATTTCCTGTATAAAGGTTTAGTAAGTTAAAAAGCTGAAACTGATTAAAATTATTGGTTGTAGGAGTCTATCAGCTGCGCCATTTCACTTACCACAACCGGTAAACCGCGCATCACCGCATCTGCTATAAGAGCGTGACCGATGCTGATTTCACAAAGGTGAGGTACGTTTTCTAAAAAAGGTCTGATATTTTTGAAATTTAGTCCATGACCGGCGTTTACCTGTATACCGTTTTCATGAGCAACGATGGCTGCTTTTTTAAGTCGTTCGAGCTCATGTGCTTGCGCAGATCCGGTTGCATTAGAATAGGTGCCGGTATGCAGCTCAATTACCGGAATTTCCAGTTTAGCGCATAGCTCAATATCTTTAACAGATGGCTCCACAAAAAGACTCACCGGTACGCCGGCTTCATTCAAAATCGGCAAAACCTCATCCCGGTAATGATCGAAAATGAGGCTCATATTTAGCCCGCCTTCGGTTGTAATTTCTTCTCTTTTTTCGGGTACAAGGGTACAAAGGTGCGGCTTCATCCTGCTGCAAATATCCAGCATTTCCGGCGTTGCACCCATTTCAAAATCGAGGAGCCCTTTTACTGCCTTTTTAAGACCCCATGCATCTTCGTCTTTAATGTGTCTGCGATCTTCGCGCAAATGAAAGACAATTCCGGCTGCTCCGTTGTCTTCACTTACTTTGGCAGCCTCTACCGGGTCTGGGTAGCCTTCGGATCTGGCATTTCGCAGCGTAGCCACATGATCTATATTCACTAATAATTTTAGCATATGAAATTATCGAATCTAAATAGTTTAATATGATTAGCAGTAAGTCGAAATATATTCTGCTTTTTGGTAAGCCGATATACCTTAATTTTTGTACATCTTTAATCTGTTAAAGCTCTATGCGTTCATTTAATCGAGTATTTTGCTGCAGGGTGATGGTATTCTGATTTATGAAAAACTACGGGGCTCTACATCACCCTTCTTGCCCGTATAAAGCGTTGCCGCCAATACGACTCGCCGAGGTGTGAAATCATAACGCCCTGACTCGTAGATGCGTGCATAAAATCGCCGCCTCGTAATACAATACCCACATGCAGGGTATTTCTACCAGTCTGAAAAAAAACAAGATCCCCGATCATAAGCTGTCGCGGGCTTACGGCAGAACCAAAGCTCATTTGTTCTGCGGTATTTCTGGGGATATCGATATCAAAACCATTTTTAAAAACCATCATCACAAAGGCAGAACAGTCTACGCCATTCAAATTCATGCCACCAAGTCTATAGGGTGTTCCCTGCCATTGCTGGTATTGTTGCATTAATCGTTGCTCAACAACGTTAGATTGCGGACCGCGAGTCTGAACTTGCCGATTACAGCCACTTGCAGCAATTAACAGAATGATAAAAAGTATATAAGAGAACTTTTTAACGAACAATTCATAAAAAGGGAGCGTAGCGTTGCCAGACATACATTTTTATTAACGGGATGATCTGGATTTTAATCCGGTTTTCATGCTGTCAAGAAGTTTAATAACCGGGCTTGGATTTGCCATAATATAAAAATGGAGTCCCTGAACACCATTATCAAGGAGCTCATTGCATTGTTTAGTACCCCATTCGATGCCAATTTCTCTGGCTCTTTCCGGATAAAGCGAAATTTCGTGCGAAAGTGGTTCGGGAAGCGACAGGAAAAAAGATCTTGGCAAAGAAGTGAGATGATTAAAGCTCGTAATCAGCTTCAAACCCGGTATAATGGGAACCTCAATACCAGCTTCTCGGCATTTCTTTACAAAATCGAAAAAGACCTGATTGTCAAAAAACATTTGTGTAACAATATAATCGGCTCCGGCGTCTACTTTTTCTTTCAGCCGCTTAATATCCCAACCCATATTAGGTGCTTCGAAATGTTTCTCCGGATAGCCACCAACGCCAATACAAAAATTAGTGCTGTCTGCATCTATAAGCTTTTCAAGATAGATGCCATTATTCATCCGCCGAATTTGTTTCACCAGATCAATAGCATATTCGTTTGTTTCTCGAATACGGTTGTATGGTTTGGGAGTACCGTGGTCGTCGCCACGAATGGCAAGTACATTTTGTATGCCAAGATAATTGAGTTCGATTAAAGCATCTTCTGTTTCCTCGCGAGTAAAGCCCTTACAAATAATATGCGGGACCGGTTCTACTTCGTACCGATGCTTAATCGCGGCGCACAAACCAATGGTGCCCGGTCTTTTGCGCTTGATATGGCGTTTTATATCTCCATTGTCGAGTTCTTCGTAATAAGCCTCGGCTGCATGTGAAGTTACATCAATAAAAGGCGGACGATAAGCCATAACCTGATCCAAGGCCTCAAATACACCGGAAATTGACTTACCTCTGCGGGGAGGAATTATTTCAAAAGAAATAAGGGGTTCGTCAGATTGCTCGTAAAATTCGGTTACTTTCATGGGCTTTTAAGGCTTTTTATTTTTGTTCAGATTAAGCTTTTTATGAATATGTGGAAATAAGTTGATTATTGCTTCAATACCGTAAAAAAACCGATCTATGGTTGTATATCAGCTTAAAAACAACTGTTTCAGCTCGGGGGTTGGCATCCGGCAGGATTCCTCTTTGCCAAACCATCTGTATCGGTTTTTGGCAATAAGGTTGTAAACAACATCTCGTAGAAAACGCGGGATGATGATGAAACCATATAATAGAGGCCATGCGCCATCCATTTTACGGGCTACGCGGAGCGCAGCGGCCGATTTCTCATAAACCTTGCCGTTTTCACTCAATATGACCGAATCGAAGTCAGAGACCGATTTCCCATGCTTGTCGAGAAAACGCTGCCCAGTCTCGGATTGAAGCGGAGCATACCGGAAATACCGCTTCGAATCCCGGTCGATAACAAAATTGATGGAAGCATTGCACAAGTTACATACGCCATCAAAAAAAATGATGGCGTACGCTTCGGAATCTGTGCCTGAATGTAATTCAGAATCGCTATGTGTGTGTTTAGTTGTCATATAAGCTTAAACATCATACTGCGAAATTGAGTTCAGCAGTGTGATCGATCGTTAATCTTTGGGCGTCCATTTTTTGGTGTGCTCCTGTATATACTGAGCCGCTTTTTCGCCGGGAATTCTTTCCTGCTGCATGGTATCCCGGTTACGGATGGTTACCGAGCCATCTTCGAGACCGTCGAAATCTACGGTAATACAAAAGGGCGTGCCGGCTTCGTCGAGTCTTCTGTATCGCTTGCCGATAGATCCTTTTTCATCGAAAATTACTTTCCAGGTATCGCTTAAATCTTCCTGAATGGCCTTGGCGCGCTCCATGAGCTCCGGCTTTTTTATTAGCGGGAAAACGCCGGCCGTAATAGGCGCAAGCTTGGGATGCAGCTTTAAAACGGTTCGTGTTTCTGTTTTTCCATTACCAGCATCGATTTCTTCTTCGCGGTAGGCATCACAAATCGTCATTAACGTACATCGGTCGAGACCAATCGAGGTTTCAATTACATAAGGAACAAAGCGCTGCTGCGTTTGAGGCTCGAAGTACTCCAGTTTTTTGCCCGAAAACTCCTGATGCTGTTTTAAATCGAAGTCGGTTCTATTGTGGATGCCCTCCACTTCCTGCCATCCTATCGGGAATTTATACTGTACGTCTACCGCGCTTTTGGCATAGTGAGCCAGTTTGTCGGCAGGGTGATCTAAAAACCTGAGGTTTTCTTCGCGGATACCAATGCTCTTATGCCATTCGAATCTGCTTTCTTTCCATTTGTCGTACCACTGATCGTCATCGCCCGGCTTTACAAAAAACTGCATTTCCATTTGTTCGAATTCTCTCATGCGAAATACGAACTGCCTGGCCACAACTTCGTTACGAAAAGCTTTTCCTATTTGCGCGATGCCAAATGGAATTTGCTGTCTCGAGGTGTTGGCGACATTTAAAAAGTTTACAAATATACCCTGTGCAGTTTCCGGCCGCAGATATACTCGGGAGTCTTCACCCTCGGATGTGGCTCCAAACTGCGTGCTGAACATTAAATTAAACTGTCGTACTTCGGTCCATTCGAAGGCGCCGGAGTCTGGAGAACGAATTTCTTCGTCCATGATGATGGCATAGAGGTCTTCATTCAGACTTTTGCGGGTTCCGCTAGTATCGAGCAGATGCTGTATATGGTCTGCATGCTCGTTTTTCCCGTCTTTTTGTAGCTTGCGGATATAATCTTCAATGAGCATATCGGCACGATAACGGCGTTTGGATGCTTTATCGTCTATCATGGGGTCCATGAAACTATCTACGTGGCCGCTTGCTTTCCAAACTTTCGGATGCATTAAAATAGCCGCGTCTATACCAACAATATTATCGTGCTTTTGGGTCATGGAAGACCACCATGCCTGATTAAGCTTGCGCTTTAACTCGGTACCAAGCGGGCCGTAATCATATACTGCGGCCAAGCCACCGTAAATTTCGGATGACTGGAAAATAAATCCGCGAGATTTAGAAAGAGATACAATTTTTTCCAGGCTATTTAAGTCGGCCATAAAATTTTAAATATGTTCTTTTGAAGTTCAAAAATATAGTGTGATGCCTTTGTGAGGCAGATGATATTCGGGTAATCAAATAAATTAGCTTCCCAGTTGAGACATATACTATTCCTACATCTCCTGTAGAAAGCAGTGCAAACTCGTAAATATACGAATATGATGCGGCAATGAATAGCAGAAGGTGAATATGTGATTCTCATGTATATGCTATAAGGGCAAAGAATTTTAGACGGGAGGAAGCACAAAAAATTATTAGCAACTTGAGAATCAGTTCAGCCTAAAACATGCCTCCTTAACTCTTGTTAATTTGCAGAACTAACCTAAACTGCCTGACTCACCCCTTTATTCAGCAAACTTTTAGGCTATATTTGCTTAATTAGAACCGGAAAAGCGTTTCCAAAACCTTAAATAGTTAAGTCTTAAAACTACAATGGCTTATAAATCTATGTATTAAGTATTGTAATCAAAAGTTTATTAATGTAAATGCGCTTGATAGCAGTCTGCTTTTTGTCTTTATTCCAACCTTCCATAAAACTAAACCAGTCATCCGCAGCAAAACGCATTTAAGCACCACACAATGAAATCAATTCTACATATCAGAGCCTTGTTAAGTCTCTCTTTGATCTTCGCCCTTCTTATATTACCATCATGCGCTTCAACTAATTTATCGGATGCAGATCTTTCAGATATCGATAACCGAATGTTTGGAAGCGAGAAAATGGATGTTTTCCAAGCTACTTTAGGTGTTTTAAACCGAACAGGTTTCGTAATCAGAGAATCTAATTCCGAAGTCGGAACAATTCATGCAGATTTTTTTAACGATCGTAGTAATCGCGGTGAAGATCGTTTCTTTGGCTACCGCTCAGGTATTTCAAGAGCGGTACGTGCCGAAATTTCGCTTTTCTCCGTTAATGACGGCTACACCAGAGTTAGGCTAAATCTTGTTGAAATTTTCCCGCCATCGCCCGCTCAGTACGGCAGTATTCGTCCGTATGATTCTGAAAGACGCATGCGCGATGCTCGGTATTATGAAAATCTGCTCGAAGAAATCGAAAAACAGCTAAATTCCTGATTCTTCCGGGCAATTTTTACAGATTGTTTTTTAAGGCCCGTTATGGGCCTTTTTTATTTTAAAATTTTCGAAACATATTTGTAAGGAAGTTGCAATCACTTTTCAGAATAGCTTTTACTAAAGAACAAACTTGTGAATGCATTTTTACCTTACCTTTTACATCAATAAAATTAAGCAATTGTTCTAAATATAATCCACTTTATGGAAAAATTGAAGGTTGGGGTACTTGGCGCAACTGGCGCTGTGGGGCAGAAATTTATTCGTCTATTGGATAATCACCCCTGGTTTACCCTTGTTGCAGTTGGCGCTTCAGAGCGTTCGGCGGGCAAATCGTACGCAGAAGCAACTCATTGGATAGAAACATCCGAAATGCCGGATTTTGTTAAAGAAATGACGGTTAAGAACTGCACGCCAGAAGCTATGGCAGACGTTGACTTCGTTTTTTCCGGAATGGACGCAGCCGTTGCCGGAGAAATAGAAAAAGATTTTGCATCAAACGGAATTCCGGTTGTAACCAATGCGCGCGTTTATCGTCGCGATAATCATGTGCCTCTACTGGTACCGGAGGTAAATCCAGATCATATAGGGCAAATACCGTTTCAGCGCTTTGATTCCAACGGTCGTGGATTCATTATCACCAATCCGAACTGCGTTTGTGTGCCGCTCGTGCTTAGTCTTAAACCGCTTCATGATGCCTTTGGCGTAGATAAAGTACTTGTTACAAGCATGCAGGCGGTTTCCGGTGCAGGCTATCCCGGCGTGCCCAGCCTCGACATTATGGGAAACGTGGTGCCAAATATTGGAGGAGAAGAAGAAAAGATAATGTGGGAGCCGCTCAAACTTCTGGGCTCTGTGGGTGATAATGGAATCGTAAGCAATGCTTCAATCGCCATACAAGCCTCTGCCTATCGGGTTCCTGTTGTGGAAGGTCATTTGCTCTCGGTTACCGTTGGCTTTAAAACAAAAAATGTTTCGGCAGCAGACGCTATTTCAGTTATCCAAAACTGGGTCAGCCCCATTGCAGAGCTAAATTTACCCTCTGCGCCCAAGCAGCCCCTTAAATATTTTGAAGACCCGGCGCATCCTCAGCCTCGTTTGCATGTTTGGAACGAACGCGGCATGCAGGTTTCGGTAGGTAAAATGAGGGCTTCAGGCGTGCTTGATCTGGCCTTTACTGCGCTCGGTCACAACACCGTTCGCGGAGCCGCCGGTGGCGCTGTATTGAATGCGGAGCTCCTGGTAAACAAGGGCTATATTAAAGCCCGCGCTTAATTTTGCTGATATCCGTTCCGAACGGGAAGCTGTATCCGGCAGTTTTAAAGATCGGAAGCCATCACCCTGGAAAATTCCCGGACTTTGTGATTTTTGGCACCGACACATAAATATTTTTGAGCTCGTCGGCTGAATCTTGTGAACTTGTAAGGTTCGAGACCAGCATGATGCAAAACAAACAGTTATTAAAACAGATTATGACAACAGATCAGATTAAAGCATATATCCTGAACCTTGCTGAAACTATGCCGGCTAACGCACCGGAAGATTTTTATGATGTTTTTGAAGCCTTTCTATCCGGGCTTGAAGATGGAAGCATTCGCTCGGCAGTAAAGCTGAACGGAGACTGGCAGGCGCAGGGCTGGGTAAAACGTGGAATTTTGCTTGGATTCAAATATGGAGAAGTCGTGCCCATGGGCACGGAGTCAAGCTTCAAGTTTTTTGATAAGCATACTTATCCCACGCAGTATATGAACGGCAGCGAGCGGAGCATCCGCATTGTGCCGGGTGGTTCTACCGTGAGGCGCGGATCATTTATCGCAAATCGCGTAACTATGATGCCGCCCATGTATGTAAATGCCGGCGCTTTTGTAGATGAAGGCACCATGATAGATTCCCACGCGCTTGTAGGAAGCTGCGCGCAAATTGGGAAAAGAGTGCATCTGAGTGCGGCCGCGCAAATCGGTGGCGTGCTTGAGCCCATTGGTGCGGTTCCGGTAATCGTGGAAGACGACTGTATGATTGGGGGAAATACAGGTATTTATGAAGGCACCATTATCAGGAAAAAAGCCGTAATTGGTGCAGGAGTAGTGCTCACAAGATCGACTCCCGTTTATGATATAGTGAATCAACGGATTATTCGCGCCGGAAAAGATAAAACGCTCGAAATTCCCGAAAATGCCGTAGTTATACCGGGCACCAGAAAAATAAGCGGAAATGAGTGGGCTGCTTCCAACGGCTTGAGTATTCAGTGTCCGATTATCATAAAATACCGCGATGATAAAACAGACGATGCTACTGAGCTTGAGGATTTGCTGAGATAAGATATTTCAAAGACTTAAATCGGGTATTTTCTGCTTCTTGATAGGAGTTTTTTAATTTTTTTATAATGAGTTTCGAAAATATTGAGAAGTTTATTGATGAGCATATCGCTGAGCTGATTGAAATTAGGCGTGGACTGCATAAGCTGGCGGAAGCTTCTGGGGAAGAGCTTAAGACGGCGGCTCGTGTAGAGGAGTGGCTGAAGGAAACTGAGCCTGATGAACTTTACACCCAAGTTGGCGGTACCGGACTGATTGCGGTTTATAAAGCCGCAAATACTGATGGTAATCCGCAAAAAATATTGCTCCGTGCCGAACTTGATGCCTTACCGGTTGATGAGCCCGAAACAATGAGCCACGCATCAGTGAATCCGGAGACAGCCCATAAATGCGGACACGACGGTCACATGACGCTTTTGTTGGGAGTGGCGCGCTATTTACGTGACTTCCGGTTTGAAAACTGTACGGTTATGCTTCTTTTTCAGCCTGCAGAAGAAACCGGTGCCGGAGCCATTGCCACGCTCGAAACCGGCATCATGAAAAAGCTTGCGCCCGATGCCGCAATTGCGCTACATAATCTTCCGGGCTATCCCAAGCATCAGGTAATTGCGAGAAAAGACATTTTTGCATCCGCATCTGCCGGACTCCGAATCCGGCTGAAGGGAGCTGCTTCTCACGCGGCGCATCCGGAAAACGGTCAGTCGCCGGTCCCGGCTTTTACGGCTATTCTGCAGGCACTTCAATCGCAGGCTTCGGATCGCTACCCCGAGCACACGCACGCCCTGATTACCATAACGGGAGGAAACATTGGCGGAAAACAGCCCGTTTTTGGCATAACTCCATCCATTGCTGAAATCCGCGCAACGCTTCGCACAGCCGGAAACGAAACGCTTCGTCAGATGATATACGACGCCCGGAAAGTGGTTGAAAGTTGCTGTGAAGCCTGGAATCTGGAGCACGAAATTACCATACACGAAGAATTCGACGCGGTAACAAACGATGCTGAACTGGTTGATTTGCTCAAAGATGCCGCCACCAAGCTTCAGCTTGCGGTATATGATGCACCGCATCCGTTTTCATGGAGCGAAGATATTGGGCGGTTTTCGGAAGTAGTTCCGGTTTTACTCTTCGGACTCGGCTCCGGAAAAAGCCATCCGCAGCTACACCATAAACGATACGACTTCCCGGATGAGCTTTTGGTTTCCGGAATCCGGTTATTTTTATCCCTTCTGTATCGTTTTGAGGAAAAAGAGGGATAGAGTTGGTTTTTTAATTGTGAATTGTGCATTTGTGTCGATGCCTTATTTAGCTTGACCGAGGGTGGAAGGCGGGAGACAGGCGACAGAGATCAGAAGTCAGAAGTCAGAAGTCAGTGGCCAGAGGTCAGAGGTCAGAGGTCAGTTATACCGTTAAAAGTCAAGCAAAATATCAA
>JAIULZ010000009.1 GCA_022565805.1 Balneolales bacterium | reverse complement strand
CTGTCTTTCTCTAATCTGCTTTAAAAATAGCCTGTGATGAGCAAATCGTCGCCTATATTCTCGGAGGATATTCTTTTGAGCTCTAGGGCTTCATCAATTTTATTTATTCCAAGACCGGTTACAGATCTTGTGCCGGCCCCAAGTAGTTTCGGGGCTACAAATAGATAGAGCTTATCGGCCAGTTTGCGGCGAATAATTGCACGGGCTAAATTACTACCAGGCTCTGTAAGAACAGATGCGATGCCGAGCGAGCCAAGCGCTTCTAAAGCTTCATCAAGATCGGTATGACCTTCGAATGATGAAACCAGCAGGGTTTTACCACGAAATCTTCGTGGATTCAATATATCAAGCATTGGATCGGCGCTCTTGCTGTATTTTTCTACATTATGCGTAATGATGACCGTCTTTTCCTCGTATTGATCTGCGTAAATATTCATGGAGCGAGGAATGCTTAGTGGCCCGTCTATGATGATGCGCTTCGGCTGTCTTCCTTCCACATGCCTCACCGTTAACCGCGGGTTATCATTCATAACCGTATTTCTGCCCACCATTACCCCGTCGTAGCGGGTTCTTAATTTGTGTACGTGCGCTCTTGCGGCTTTTCCGGTAATCCACTGCGAACTTCCGTCGGCAGCTGCGATATATCCATCCAGCGTTTGGGCAATTTTAAGTGAAACAAAGGGTCGGCCATGACGGATATAATGCAGAAAAAACTCGTTTTGAGCGGCAACATTATCGGATAAAAGTCCGCTGTCTACCTGTATCCCCGCTTCACGCAGCATCTTGATTCCGGCACCGTTAACTTTGGGATTGGGGTCTTTCAGCCCCACAACTACTCTTTTTATAGGAAGCGCAGCCAATGCTAAAGCGCAGGGTGGTGTCTTTCCCATGTGGGAGCATGGCTCAAGAGTTACATAAACGGTAGCATCCTTAAGCTCAGCCTTATCTTTTACTGAATTAAGGGCATTAATTTCGGCATGCGCTTTACCAAATTTCTGATGATAGCCTTTGCCAATTACTTTACCTGCACGATTTACAATAATACAGCCAACTAAAGGGTTAGGGCTAACATATCCCTCACCTTTCTGGGCAAGTATTATTGCACGGCGCATAAAAGATTGATCTTCTTTGGAAAAAACAGGCTCTGTCATTGGTCCGGCTTAGAAAGTTTAATTAATTGTGAATGAGATTTATTTTGAGAAATATACTATAAACAAAAAAGGCAACCCTTGTAGGCTGCCTTTTTTGTTTATAGTGAGAACCGAATCAGGCGTTAATAGCGCCGGAAGACTATGCATTCTACATCATTACAACACGATTGCGAAGATCCCTTACACGGGATTGCTCTTTAAGTCTGTCGACAAGTTGTTCGGTAAAAGTTCTTGTTTTCTGCTGAGTAAGTCTTGTACGAATACGCTCTCTCTCAGAAGAGCTAAGGTTGGCAAGGTCGGCGTCTGTTCTTTCTGTAACGATAAAAAAGAACACAGCATTTTCGCCTTTGATCGGGCCTTTAAGAGTATTGGTTTCAGAGCCGAAAATTGCACCCACTATACCTGGTTCGCGACCTGCTCCGGAAATATTTGTGCTGTTCATACGAATATTCGAAGCACTTTGTACAGATCTTTCTGCACGGTCTGCAAGTTCTTGAAGCGAAGACGAATTGCTATACTGAGAGCTAACGCGGTCGAACATAATTTGGCGTCTTTTCTCGGCACGCACAGCGTTTTCAACCTGTTGGCGAACTTCATCTAGCGGACGAACACCTTTATCTGTTACCTGCAGCACCTGAATAACAAGAAATTGGTTATCCAGTTCAATTAAATCAGAAATATTGTTTCTGCTTAATTTCTCAAGTTCGCGCAATGTTACGCGGCTTTCGCCAATACCAGGCACAAAAGGTGCGCCACGTGTGGCTGAGGTTTCGCGAATCTCTAAATTGGCACGTTCGGCTTCCGTTTCGAACCCTTCCATAACAGCAAAAGCCTGAAAGTCGGCTGCCTGTCTTTCCATATCGGAAATGGTCGCATCGGCTGTTATTACGCGTGTAACTTTGGCAAAGCGAACCTGATCTCCCTGTCGACCTGTCTTTTTAATGATAGCCACCTGGTTTTCATCAACCAGTGGAGCACTAACCTCTCCTACTTCCATATCAAATACAATATGATATACATCCCGTATTTCATCGCGGCTGCGGAAGCTGCCATTGTATGGTGTAGTTGAAAAGTTAAGCCGAACAAAAAGAGAGTCGTCTACAGATGTTTCGAAATCGCTACGAATGCGCTCAAGCTGATTCTTCGAGTTAAGTGTATCTTGTGCAGTCGCTTCTTTGCTAAAGCTAACATACCGGAATCTCCATGTTTTGTCTCGCTCGAACTGGCTTGAGTTTGCTCTGTGGTAATCGCGAAGCTCGCGGTCTGTAACTTCAATTTCGCTGTCGGAAATATCAGAAAACGGGAAACGCACAAACTCTACAGAGGCTGTAGTATTATTGCGAATGTAGTCCTGATTGATTTCGCGCGATGTAACCATAACAGCAGACTGCATGAACTGGTTAATTTTAAGCTGTTTACGATTCTCGCGGATTTGATTTTCGATCATAACCCAGTCGGCCTGTGTTTCGGGTTGATCGATAAGCGCACGTAGAGTAGCACGGTCGATGCTACCATCGGGGCGGCCAAAAATTTGCCGGATAATCGGATCCGGGTCATCGCCGAGGATTGCTTCAATAATTTCCTCATCCGATACATCTATACCCAAACGTTCCATTTCGCTTTGAAGAGCTAACTCTATAACCATTTGCTCCCAGGCGATTTCTTCAAAACGGGCGCGCTCTTCTATAGAAGGCGGGTTTCCGTTTTGGCGGGTAAATTGTTCGGTAAAGTTGCTTACACGCGCATTATATTCGGTTTGTGTAATTGGCCTTCCATCAACATCACCAAGGTTGCGTTGACCGGCCTGAAGAGCAGAGAATACATCCGTATCCTGAAGCATAAAGAGGACTCCAAAAGCGACAACCAGTACCCAAAGTACCGGTCCCGTGGAGGACCTCATTTTTTCCATGAATCCCATTACAGAGTAATAAACAGGTTTATGTTAGTAAAAATCGCTATTTGTGCAACAAGCGCGGTTTGCGACAAGGCACGTATACAGCTTATCAAAATAAGGCCTTTCTGCTGCAATTCAAAGAGCACCTTTATGTCCCTTTTAGTGTAATATTTTACTTTGAAAGCGGGTTGTCGAGTTGCGAAAAAAATCTATTACAAGCCAGAGCCGCTTAGCTGCATCAATCGTGTTGATTTATGCGGGGTAAAGGTATTCGAATTTAATGTGGCTTAGAAAATATCGATCAGCCGCATATGTTTCAGAAAATGCCTTGGGTTGTCGTTGAAATTTTTGATGAGTTCATTCAGATTATAAGAAAGGCTGTCTAAATTATTATAGAGAGAAGGGTCGTTTACCAGGCGACCCAGACTGCCTTCACCTTCATTTACCTTTTTCATAATTTCTGAAAGTTCACGGGTTAATTCGCCGGCATCTTTAACTACAACATTCAGTTCATTTGAGCTAGTTTCGAGATTGGCAAGAATTTGTTCGATTTTTTCTTCCTGCCCGCTTGTAATTCCTTCCATATTTTGCAGGGTATTTCTAATAAGAAGAATAGACTCATCAATTTCACCGGCTCTTGCGGCTAATACCTGGCGAATAGCTTCTACAGATTGGTTTAGACTGCTTAGGGTGGCGGCAATGTCGTCGCGCCCGCCCTCTAAAAGCATGGAGTCGACCTGCGAAAGTACGCTGCTTAAGCTTTCAACAGATTGTTCGACAGAGGGCGCAGCTCTTTCACTAAGTTCTGATAACGCGCCAAGGAGACCATCATCGTAAACACCCTTTATACCGCTACCGCTCTCAAGCATAGCCGAAGATGAAGAACGCTCGATTTCGATGGCTTTATCTACCAGCTGAACGGTACGGATGTAAGCTACAGAACCTTCGTTAAGTTTTCTGCCAAATGAAAAAGACATATCTACCCGCAGGCTGTCGTTATCTGTAAAGCTAATACGCCGAACTGTACCCACTTTAACACCTTGCATTAAAACAGCACTGCCGGTAACCAGCCCGTCTACCCTGTCGAATGTGGCATGCAGCTCATAGGTTTGCGAAAACAGCGGTATTTCAGACATGAACCTGTAGCCAATGATGCCGACAACAATGGCGATAAAAATAGTTATGACAACCTTTATTTCATTATTCATAGTATTGCTCTTAGTGTACGGGCTGTGCGCAAGCCAGATATAATATAATAGTGTGGATTGATGATTTGCTGCTCATCAAAAGGTGATTTGCAGAGTTTCTGCCTTTAATACGAGCTTTGTAGCCACATAAAATTCGGGTTTAAGGCTAATCGGGAACATTCATTCTTTGCGGGTTGGAGATTGCGTATTCGCTGGCAGTGGTAAAACTTTTAAGGCGGGCATGATCTGCAACCAGCATTTCGTCTATTGTGCCAAACCAGCTAAGCTTTTGTTCATCCAGGAAAGCCGCATAATCTGCAATTCGTAACACACTGTGCATATCGTGAGATACTACAATTGAGGTGATATTCAAATTTTCAGACATATGTATAATCAGATCATTAATTTCGTCTGATGTTTCCGGATCCAGGCCCGAAGTTGGTTCGTCGTACATTAGATAGTCGGGTTCCAGCACAATAGCCCGCGCCAGGCCTACTCTCTTGCGCATTCCTCCGGAAAGTTCGGAAGTACCCTTGTTGCCAATCCCCGACAAGTTTACCATGTCGAGGCAATCCATAACGCGTTTATGAATGTCTTTCTCTTTAAGCTCTGTAAAATAGCGAAGAGGGAAAGCCACATTTTCGTATGCGCTTATAGAATCGAATAAAGCTGCACCCTGAAAAAGAAACCCGAATCGCTGCCTTAGAATACGTAAATCTACATAAGACAAATCGAAGATGTTTTTACCGTCTACGTGTACCTCGCCTTCGTCGGGTAAAAGCAGCGCGTTAAAGTGTTTCATAAGCACCGATTTACCGCAGCCCGATTTGCCGATAATAGCAAGGGTTTCTCCATCGGGTATAGTGAGACTTACATTCTCCCAAACGAGATTTTTCCCAAAGCTTTTTTTAAGATTTTTGACTTCAATCATAGAAATTTATTTAAAGCAGGATTATGGCCAGAAGTAAATCTGAGAGCAGTACAAAAATACAGCTAAGAACTGTTGCATTGGTAGTAGCTTTACCTACCCCTTCGGCACCACCGGAAGCATAATAGCCTTTGTAGCAAGAAATAGAGGTTATTACAAAACCGAAAACAACCGATTTGGTCATACCAAATATGACATCCCAGGGCAGGAAAAATGTTCGGGCACCCTGCATGAAATCAGCAGCCGGTACTTGCCCGGTAATCATACCAGCCAAAAGTCCACCGCTAACGCCCATGGTTGCGGCTGCAATATACAGAATGGGAAACATTACGAAACCGGCCAGAACACGTGGAACCACCAGAAAAGACACGCTATTGAATCCCATAGATTCTATGGCATCTATCTGCTCGCTTACACGCATAGTACCAAGCTCGGTGGCAATGCGCGCACCCACCCGACCGGCCAGCACAAGGCCGGAAATAACGGCAGCCAACTCTATAATAATAGACTGAGTTACTATAGCCCCGACGGTACTGTTGGGGATAAAGGGAGAAACAAGCTGATAAGAAGTTTGAATAGTTAATACTGCACCGGTAAAAACACCGGCAAGTATAACAATAGGCAGAGAGTCGTAGCCTGTTTTAATCATCTCTGAAACAAAGTTCTTGTAATAGGACTTTAATTCGGTAGATGATCGGATGGCTTGATAGAGCAACCTGCAATAGCGTCCGAAATCGTTAAATACCTGCATGGGTCGAGTAAAGGTTTATACAAACCGTGGTAATATACACCGATTCATTGTAATTTTATGTATCATGTTAGCTGTCGTTTAAACTCTCAAAAATAGTATCGGTATCTTTAGAATTTGCGGCTTGCTATTACGGGAAATGCTTAAAATTTCTCTCCCGAAAGACTTTATAAAAAGCAGAAGGCGTGCTGATAAACGGCTTTCTAAAACCTTCTTCCTATAAATTAAAGTTGAGCAGTTTATACTGCATTGCTTGTAAATATTGTATTTGTGCAAAATGCGATTTGCCATATGCGTGATGGTTTGGTAATGTAATAAAATCTAAGTATTCCGGCATTTTGTTTTTCTAATTAAAGTATGCGTACCACATCAATTTTTATGCGACCTGCTATTCTTCGACTCTTTTTACTTCTTTTACCGGTAATGACCTTATTGCCTGTTGTTACACTTGCTCAGCAAAACGGCAATTCTGTTTACCGCTTTCTGCAACTTGCGCCTTCTCCCCGAACGGCAGCACTGGGTGGTATTCACGTTTCTTTACCAAATGCAGATGCGTCGCATTTTACAGCAAATCCTGCCTATGTAAATGAAGATACGCACGCAAATATCGCCTTTTCTTACCTCAATCATATTGGTGATGTTAATATGGGCTTCGCAAGTTCGGCTTATCACTTAAAAGGGATTGGTACTCTTGCTGCAAGCTTAAGATTTATAAATTATGGAGAAATTCGAAGAGCAGATGAAGCCGGAAACGACCTTGGGAGTTTTAGCGCTAACGATCTGGCATTTTCTGCAGGCTTGTCCCGAGAAGTAATCCCTAATTTACGTATTGGAGCCGCAGGAAATTTTATCTACTCTGGCTACGATGCATTTAGCTCTACTGCTGTAGCGCTGAATGCCGGCTTATATTACTATTTCGAGTCAGCCGGCCTTCATATAGGAGCTGCAGTAACCAATTTGGGCTATCAGATTAGCGCTTTTGATAATTATCGCGAAAACCTGCCGGCAGATGTACGCATTGGAGTTAGTCGCAGACTTGAGTATGTGCCCATCCGTTTTTCGCTAACGGCGCACTCTTTAAACCGCTGGAATATGGAAACTTTTCGGGATCAGGGTGAAGAACCTTCTTTTATGGATAATATGCTGCGTCATATTACGATAGGTGCAGAAATAATGTTTTCAGATAATGTACATGCTCGTATTGGGTACGATCATTTCACACATGAAGAGCTTAAAGTGAACAACCGTTTAGATACAGCAGGCTTTGCTTTTGGCGTAGGAATTAATATCCGGGGGTTTGGTTTCGAGTTTAGCAGAAGCTCCTTTTCGGATTTAGGCGGCATTACCCGAATTGGAATACAAACCTACTTATAGAAGGTTTTGCAAAACCATTTTTTGCCCGTCTTCTTTATTGAAGCAAAAATAAAATCCTCGAATAGATAGCCTATACTCCGGTTTTATTTTTGCGCCGGTGTCGAATACGAACAAAATAGAATGTTTTTCACGGTCTTCATTTAGAAAGCTTACTAAAGTAATTTTGGAGTCATCCAAGCTTTTGTAATTTTTTTATAAAGGCCGGATTTATGATACGTGCTTGTGTGTTGATATGTATTGTTTAAAACCGCTAGAAGCGGTTTTTTTCTTTAAAAGAGGTTGAGTACAAAAAAGCAACTTAAGCTCGGATAGGTGCGTTTTACGACGCTTAATTTTTATTCAGAAAGTAACAGCTTTATTTTATAGTCTATGATAAGATATTTAACAGCCGGTGAATCTCACGGACCACGATTAACCGGAATTACAGAAGGTCTGCCGGCAGGTTTAACGCTACTTGAAGAAGATATTTCCTTTCATTTGTCCCGAAGGCAAAAGGGGTACGGGCGTGGAGGCCGAATGGCTTGGGAGAAAGATCTCGTAAGTATTTCTTCGGGTGTGCGATTCGGGAAAACCATGGGCGGGCCAGTTACTTTTTCGCTGGAAAACAGAGCATGGGAAAAAGATGAAGCTAACTGGCCTTTTACCATGTCGGTTGCACCTGTAGACGATGAGCAAGGCGTGGAGCGCATCACCCTGCCCCGGCCCGGGCATGCCGATCTTGTAGGGGTTCAGAAATTTCGTTTTAATGATATACGTCCGGTAATTGAGCGCTCTAGTGCCCGGGAAACAGCAGCCAGAGTAGCTTGTTGCGCTGCAGCCCGCATTTTTTTAAAAGAACTGGGCATCGAGATTGGTGGCCATGTTGTGCGTATAGGCAGCGAAGGCTACAGCAGTTGGGAGGCCATACGGGAAGCTGCAGACTCTTTGGCCGGCAACGGCGCAGAATCTCTTTTTAAAAGAGCCGATGAGTCTGAAGTACGCTGTCTCGATGATGGGCTTACAGGTCGAATGGTAGATTTGATAAAAAAAATACGGAAAGAAGGGTCGTCTCTTGGCGGTATTTATGAAATCGTTATTACCGGTTTACCGCCTGGTTTGGGAAGCTACGTGCATTGGGACCGTAAACTCGACGCACAAATTGCGCAGGCAATTTTAAGTATACAGGCTATGAAGGGTGTACAGATCGGGCTTGGTTTCGAGGCTGGTGCAAGAGATGGGCGAAGGGTGCACGATCCTATTATCGCTGATGCAAATATTGCCGGAGGTTTCGGGCGTTCTTCTAACCAGGCTGGAGGGCTCGAAGGCGGAGTTACTACCGGGCAGCCGGTAATTGTTCAGGGAGTAATGAAACCCATACCTACCATGCTAAAACCACTTGGTACTGTAGATATTGAGTCGGGCGAAGCTACCTTAACCCGATATGAAAGATCTGATGTTTGCGCATTACCAAGAGCTGTGGTTGTAGCAGAGTGTGTTCTGGCGCCGGTAATCGCAAATGCCGTTCTCGAGAAAACGGGCGGCGACTCTATAGAAGAAATAAAAGAACGTTTTCAAAAGCTTATGGCATAAAGGCATGCATTGTAAAAGCCGTAAGATCGCCTTAAGTTTGTATTAGAATAATCGCAAAAGTAAACAAATTCGGAAAATAATCTGCAGAGTCTTTTTATCTCTAAGAGTTTTCCGGATAGGGAGCCGGTTGCTTTTTTGCGATACCCACCACAGACGATATTTTTGTAATTCCGAAAATTACAACTTCCCAAAACACAGATATTCCAAAACCAAGTTTTTTGTTTTAGATGAATCATACACGAATCGAGCAGTTGCAAGCGTTCCTGATGGCAGATCCCGAAGATGCTTTTACGCGATTTGCTCTTGCCATTGAGTATTTTAAAGTCGGTGATATTGCCACATCCGAAAAGGAATTTGTGGAGCTTTTGAGGAAGCATCCCGATTATTCCGGTGCGTATTATCACTATGGTAAGCTTGCACAGGAGCAGGGCAGACTTGATGCCGCCGCTAAGCTTTATACCGATGGTATCGATGTGAGTAGGAAAATTAACGATTTGCACAGCTTGCGCGAGATGCAGCAAGCTTTACATGAAGTCATAGAGCTAAAAGACGAAAACGATTTATGATCCTGTATCCCCATTTTTATCCGAGTAATTTGCAGAACACGAACCATTCTATGAGAATGAGAGATTGTAAGAAGAGACGCACGATTGTATTCCCTTTCGTAGCTGCCTTTTTGATAGCAATGGGTGCGCAGGTTTCAAAAGTTGGTGCTGTATCTTCTGTTGTGGTAATTCCGGTGAGTAATACTGTAGCGAATTCTTACATTTTAAAACAAACTGGAATTATTAACGATAAGAGGCACGAAGTAAGGCAGGGCGAAACTCTTTTTTCAATTTCGAGGAGATATAATATTACGGTGCAGAATCTTAGAGACTGGAATAACCTTAGCAGCGATGCTCTTTCGCCGGGTACTATGCTGTGGGTTGCAGAACCGACCTCAAGCTCGCAACAGGAGACCAGCCGGCAAACCGAGGAGCAGACTACGCCAACGCCGCCAATTGAACCGGTAACAGAAAAGGAAAACCCTCTTGATGCAGCTCCGGTAGAACAAAATACCTACCATATAGTTGAGCGGGGGCAAACACTTTTTTCAATTTCCAGACAGTTTGGGGTTACTGTCGAAGAATTGGTTAGCTGGAATAAACTTGAGAGCAACACTCTTAGTCTGGGGCAACGATTAATTATTGGCAGAAGCACTAGCGATACAGATCAGACCGGGCAAACTATACCACCAGCAGCCAGCCAGAGTACCACAGACCATGATCAGGTATCCGAATCAGAATCAGAATCAGAATCAGAATCAGAATCAGAGTCAGAGTCGCTAAGGCTTCCGGCGCAGGGTGCTGCTTTTACGTATCACGAAGTACAACCTGGTGATAACCTTAGTGCTATTGCGCGAATGTATAATATATCACTTGCCGAACTGCGCGAATTTAATAATCTTAGAAGTGATGTTATTTCGATAGGCCAAAGCTTAATTGTGGGTAGATCGGCCGTGTCGCAATCGGTTACCGGGCTTGCGGTGGCTTCTACCGCTCAGGGACGATTCTTTCGCCATGAAGTAGGCCGGAATGAATCGATCCGGAATTTGTTATCTACACACCAAATGGATGAGCGGGACTTTATGGTGCTTAATCCGGGCCTTACGACAGCAGATGTGCGTGCAGGTCAGCAAGTTGTACTACTTGCGCCACCAACCGTAGCACATGCGAACCCATACAGGGTTAAAGACAGCACTGAGCTAAGGGCGAGCGGAAATGAGCTTGTTGCCCGGGTAATTGTATATAGCAGCGATGAAAGAGGGCAAACTACAACTTCCGGAGAGTTGTATAACCCGCAAGCTTTAACTGCTGCGCATCCGTCTCTGCCTCTTGGTAGCGTTGTGCATGTTATTAATCCCGAAAACAATCGCGGAGTCTTTGTGTTGATTAACGACCGTACTACCGGTAACCACCTTAAAATAAGCGCAAAAGCTTTTCAGGTGCTGGATATGCCGGCAAGTAATTCGAACCAGGTTGTAATAAACACAAGTTTAGACAGCTAACTAACTAGCTAGCTATATATATATTGAATTGAGCACGGGAAGGTACCGCCGGAAACCTTGAAGCCGGGAATTCGTAAGCTCCTTCCTGGCAGTTTTATTTAACAGGGGTAAAGCTACTGCACCGCAGCAATTATCCGTCGAAGATGCAGAGTTAGCCCGGAAAAAAACGTGGCAGGTGAAACTGCCCCGTCGCGAAAATGAATACTTTACTTTTGGGGGATAAAACGCATCAAAAAATATCTGGAAAATACATCCTCGCTTACTTACAGCTTTCTGGCTTGTTTGCCTCTTTTTGCGCTTTATGAAATCCTGATCATTATTTCGCAACCCGGGGAAGAGGCTTTGGTTCGGCTTACCGCAGACATATGGATTAGAACGCTGCTGTTACTTGTACATGAAAACACGCTCTACGTTAGCCTTGTCTTGCTGGTATTCCTGGGTGCGTTTATTTTCTATCGCGAAAAAGACCGCCGAATAGAATACAAACCCGCTTTTTTCGGTATGATGATAGCCGAATCCACGGTTTGGGCCATATTCCTGGCTTTTATAGTATCTGGTATTGTCGGTTTTATGTTTTCTGCATCTGCATTTACGGTATCTCCGGCTTACCTTCTTGCCCCTGCCGAAACTGGTGTTACAAGGCTACAAATGCTGGCATTATCTATAGGTGCCGGCTTATATGAAGAGCTTATTTTTCGGGTAGTGCTGGTATTTGCCCTAATCTGGGTTTTTAATTTACTGTTCGATCAAACTTTTGCCACTGCTTTAGCTATAGTTCTGGCAGCTATTATTTTTAGCGCCGTACATTACACGGGTTCACTTGGCGATGCGTTTACATGGCCCTCATTTATATTTCGTATGCTGTTCGGGCTGTTGCTTAACGGTTTGCTAGTTTTGCGCGGCTTCGGGATAACGGCCTGGACACACTCGGTTTATGATATTCTGCTGGTTATGTTTTTCTGGTACTCATAAAAATGGCTGGAGTATCTGCTAAGCCAGGACTTCTCTATACTTTTCGGGATACAGCTGTTTTGCTAATGTAGCGAAAGACTCGCTTTCTTCTTTGTTTCCGGCGAAGTCGTGAACCTGCGCAGCTATTGCATTTACTTCCGGGCAGGCAGGGTATTGTTCGAGCAAATCGGCTAAATATTTCACAGCGGTTTCCACTTCCCGTTCTCCCCATGCAATTTTAAGGTTGTACAGTTTGCGAAGTAAGCCGGGTTCGCCTTCAATCCGGTTCAGGTGTTTTTTGCAACGCGAATAAATGTGCCTTTCGTAATAAAAATAAACCAGCTCAAGTCCGCTTTCTTCATCCAGCATATTTTCGAGCTGCTCTTCGAATTGGCGCATAAAGCTACGATTATCGATCACCATCATCGCGCGGATAAAACTAATTAAATCTATATCGCTGAGTTTGCCAAGATTTCTGAGATCGACTTCTGTTTCGCCGGTAAAAAGTTTTTTTATTCGCTTTACATGATCAGGATGTGGGTAGTATACATTTACCATTTGCCCAAGCCGATAGAGTTCTTCTACCGGGTGCAGTTCCTCATCTTCGTCCTGCTGTGGCGAAGCGGCCGGAAAGCGCCAAGACTCGTTTAAAAGCTGTTGATTGGCATAGAAAAGAGGTGAGTCTGCTTCAATGCCCAGTTGGGAAGTGGTTCCTCCGCCAAAGTGGGGTACGAAAACACCGGATGCCAGAACCGTTTTTCTGGCTCGTTGCTGTACTTCCAGGCAGAGATGAACATCATCATACCACGCCAGACCGTAGCGTTCCTCCATTTTTAGCGCATCTTCTGCCCGAATGCAAAAGCAAAAACTATCGAGCACCGGAACTTCGGTACAAGACAGTGGATCGGCATGTTTCTCAACCGTTTGATGCTCGTTCCACGAATTGTCGGTAGTTGGCCCCACCATACCGACATCCGGGTTTTTCTCAAGTATAGCCGCTAGCTGTTTGGGCAGGTTGCTCACCAGGGCAATGTCGTTATGGCAAACTAAAATATAGGTACCAAGCGCCTGCTTTATGCCTTGGTTTACTGCAGCCGCAAATCCTTTATTTTCTTTATTCCGGATAACGTGGATATGGAAAAAATGAGATTCCTCGAGTTGCTTTAAATACGCATAGGTATCGTCGAGGCATACATTGTCAATTACGATAAGTTCTGTATCGGCCTCACTACCATACGCATTGAGGCTAACTACAAAGTTTTCTATAAAGTCGAGCCCAAGAGCGGTAACCGGCACAATTACAGAATGGCGAAAACTGTCGGGACGAACATAAGGTTCGGCGCTAGCTTCGGGTTCGCTTTCGCTTTCGTCTTCGCTACTGTACTCGTCTTCAGCTTCAACCGAGTCATCGTTTGTGTAGGAAATATCTCTGTTGACAGCTTCGTATGATTTTCTCTCCTCCTCTTCAGCTTCATCATCAACCGTAGATGTTTCTTTGGTTAAAACAGACTCATCCTGGCTGTCGGCGTAGTTATATTTCCCTACGCTTCCGGTGTCTTTGTCGGTGTCGCTGTCTGGAGAACTGGATTCTGTTTGTATTTTAAAGCGGGAAGAGCCGGTTCCGGATGGAGCATCTGTGGTTTCTTCGGTATTTGCGGGCTTATCGGCAGATCCAAAGAGATCGGATTGAGGTTTAGAGCCGACCGATTTTTCATCAAGAGCAACGGTCTTTGGCTTTTTGTTTTCATCATATTCTGAAGATGAATTACCCGAATCCTCTTCAGAAGTCCGGTTTAGAATTGCTGAGGAAGCTGCCGGTGTTTGGGATACACTCGTTTTACGGTGTTTTTGCAGGTTCCGCTGATGAATTATTTCTGAAGCTTCTACAAAATGTTTAAGCCTATGGAGAAGCTCAATTTTCAGATTAAGGGCATCGTCGTGCTCCGGAAATTTTGTTAAAAGTTCATCACACTTGTGCAGGGCATCTGCAATGCGCCCATCGAGTTTGAGCGCAACGGCATCTTCGTACATCGAGTCTGAAGAATCTGGAATGTCAGCCGAATGTTTAGCCGTATTAAGACTAAAAGCAACCGCAGCGGCGTCTTTCTCTGAAATAGAGATTACAAGTTCGGGCTTTTCTGTAGAAAAAAAGCATGGAGGTGCCAGTGTATGTGCCTGTGCCAGCCCGGATCGTAAAAAGAGTTCTGCTGACTGCCCCCTGTCGATGAACGGATTAAAAAAGAGCTGATGCGAAGGTATACGGTCGGTGCGTAAAATAAAGTTGAGCGAAGAAGGAAGTTTCTTAACGCCGATCATTTTCCGGATAGTTTTAACATCAGAAAAAGATTGGTCTTCGGGCAGCAAGAATGCGCTGGTCGAATTTTTAAGACTTTCCAAAGCGTTTGTTAAATCAAAAAAAGAAAGCTCCAGTGGTTCATCTATAAAGATAAAAGCAGAGGAGCGGGCTTCGCCCAGAGCCATATTAAGGCATAAACTGGTACCGCGGGGGATTTCATTTTCGAAATAATAGACATCATCTCTGCTAAAATAGTCCAGTAGAGATGTAACCGCATCGTGGGTTCCATCTGCCGAGCCATCATTAATGATGATGAGCTCTCCACCGGATATTTCGGGTTGCAGAAAAGGTCCTATTATTTGCTCAACGTCGTGCTGATTATTCCTTAATACTGCAACAGCAGTAAATAAGGGTATAATCGACCGTGGCGCTGCAGGCTTGGGTTTAGTACCTTCACTCATCTCAAAAAAGGCTCGTATTTTTTCTGTGATACTCAGGGCAGAATATGGTTTACGGTTGGGAGTATGGCTAAAAGTAGCAGAGTGCCTGTACAGCCATTGGCGCTAATTTCACGTATTACATTGCTGATGGGTTAGATACCCACATCTTTTTCCAACAGTTTTCATAAATACCTAAAAACTTAAGCTTCGTGATACAGCAAAGCGATAATGGCGGTGTACGACTATTCTTTAATATAAAATCAGATTGAAGGCTTACCGGAAGCAGAACTTTAGTTTTATGTAGTTTAATCTATTCTGACCGTTATTCTTAGAAAACTAAGCCTGGATTCTGTAAATACCTAAATACCACTTTTTGATTTTCAATATAAAGCTGGGTTATATAGTTGCTTTAATCTATTCTGTGGTATTAGAAGGCATCGCAAAACCGTTTATTTGCGTGTTATCTGCTTTGCTACAAAATACAAAATCGCCGACTTACAAGTGTTGGCTACTGCTGTTTTTCTTCCTGCGGCGCTGTTGAATGCACACAAAGATTTTCGCTGTCTGTTACATTTCTTCGGATATGTTTTTTCAAAGCGTTCTGCGAATACTAAGAATAATTTGTTAATGCAAATGATAATTAAAGGTTAAGCTGTCTCAGATGCAATAAGCTTAATGATAATTTTCTGTTCGTAAATAAATACAACTGATTACCCTACGTAAAGACTATACATATAGCTTCAGATTGACTCATTTAATCGTAATTACTTGCTCTCATCTGCATGCTATCTTTGGATGAAAAATGAAAACCGGCAGAGCTCAGAACTGCGGACTTGGTTTTATATTTTAAAACATGTGAAATGTGAAATATATAAAACCAATATTTATGGAAGCATTCTGAAGATTCAATTTTATAAAATAAGGCTCTTGCGCGTTTTTTTCTATTTAGTCTTACAGCCAAATGTAAGATGTTGGAAAACACTATTTTTGAGCAGGTATCGGATAGGAACAGAATAGAAAGTGTTTATTAGTCTTCTAAAGTATGTTCGTAAAGTATTAAAATACATAAAAATAGAAAGAATAGGAAAGGCCGGGTTGCCTGTAATATGCTTAATCTTGTATTTAATGTTCCGGGAAATGAGGACTTCACATTATTATTTTTTACCCATTTCTGCCCTGGAATGGAAAATTAAATTTTCTTCACGAAGCGTATGTACTCCGGTTTTATTTTTTTCCCGCTTCGGATAGTGTTAAAAGCAGAAGCTCTTGCAAAACCTTTTGAAAGTTGTTTACTTCGATTAATGCAGGCACAGGCAGTTGGTGTTTTTTTCCTAAATTCGGTTGTTTGGTATTTTTTATTCTCCAAATAGAGATAAAACCCGCCACTATATTTTTTATTCACTATCAATGATTAACCCCATAGTTTATGCGATCTGATTTAATGCCGGTTCGAAATGCAGCCACGGCTATTGCCCGACTTGTTTGCTTAACTGCGCTGTTGTTCTTTACTTCTATACCTGCATTGGCCGAAACCGCCGATGAAGATGCCGACCTTACTATTACCTCGTGGCTAAAGCTTGGCCCGGCGATTTTTCAAATGCCGGTTTTCCATGATGAGCGGGATATCCGGGGGAATAAACCCGGTCCCGAGCTATTTTTTGAGGGATATTCCAGAGGAATACTGCAATCTGAGCCGTCTGAAGGTTTATCCCGGTCTCTACCATTAAATGGAACTATGCGCTGGCAAGTGCGTAATTCAGAAACCGACCGCAGGGTGATGTTGCCTCTCTCCGAAACGGTTGAAAATGCCTATAGCGTAACATATCTGGCAACCTATATACATTCCGACAGATGGGCTAAAGCCACCATAACAATTAATACTCCAGCAATGGCAGCGCTTTACATAAACGGGGAACGCCACATTATGAAAGCCTCTGCAGAAACCGCCACGGCAGAACCGGGAGAGCAATCAGCAGAGATTGAGCTTAGTCAAGGCCGGCATTTGGTTATGGTTAAATTGCTTGGAAGCAGATCACAGCTTGGCTCCGTTTCTTTTCCGTTTAAAACTTTTGTGAGGCTGGCTGACGGGCACTCTGCTTCCTTGCAACAATCTTTAAGGCCGGCCGGGCCTCTTAGCTTACAGCATTTAATGACTACCCCAGAGTCGGTAGGCGTTTCTCTTTCTGCAGATGGCTCTATAGTAGCGGTGCATATGAGGCAGGCCAATACTAGCGCAGACGGCTGGGATTCCTGGATTGAAATGCGCGACTTTTCAACCGGAAGAATTTTGAATAGCTTTCGGGGCAGTACGCAAATTAGCGGAATGCAGTGGTCTCATCAGGATAAAATCTTCTCCTATGTAGCGCGAAACGGGTCTAAAAGCACGGTTTGGGTTATCGATTTGGAAAACGGAACTCAAGAACCTGTACTAAAAGATGTGGAACATCTGCAAAGCCATTTATGGGCACCAGACGGCAGAGCATTGTATTATTCAGTTAGTATTCGCCCCGACCAGAATAATACCGGGGTGCGCAGGTTAGACGGTATGCACGATCGATACCCCGACTGGCGCCATCGTAGTCGCCTCTTTAAGCTGGATTTGGCCTCTGCCGCAAGTGTACAGCTTACAGCAGGTCTGTACAGCACTAATTTACACGATATTAGCCCAGACGGGACCCGGCTTATACTTGGCAGAACCTATGTAGACTACTCAGAGCGCCCTTTTAGTAAACACGAGCTGTTTATCTTCGAACCCCGGACCGGTAAAATGGAAAGTCTTACAAAAGCCCCCTGGGTTTCCGGAGCCCGTTTTTCGCCGGATGGCAGCCGGCTGCTTTTTACAGGAAGCCCAAATGCTTTTGGAGATGTTGGCAATACGCTGGATACTCTGGCGAACGACTACGATACGCAGGCGTATATCATGAATCTCACAACCCGTACTATTATCAGTATAAGCAGAGATCTTGATCCATCTGTAAATGCAGCGATGTGGTCGCCCGACGGTCGGTCGGTATTTCTTGCTGTAACTGAGAAAAGTTTCAATACAGTATATCGTTACGATACCAGAAACTATAGTCTCACCAAAGTAGAAACTGGCGTGGAAATGGCATCAGGTTTTTCAATTGCCCGGAATGCAGAGCGCGCTGCTTTTATTGGCCATGGAATGAATGATCCGCAAAAAGTATACAGAACCGACCTCCGCAGAAACCGCAGTTCTGTTATAGTTTTTCCGGGTGAGGATGCCTACCGTAACGTTCATTTTGGCACCGCCAAAGACTGGGTTTTTACACTCGACGATGGTACCGAAATTGACGGCCATGTGTATTATCCGGCAAATTTTGATGCCGATAAAAAATACCCGGTTATCGTGTATTATTATGGTGGAACCACGCCTGTTACCCGAGCCTTTTCCGGGCGTTATCCTAAAGAACTCTATGCTGCTCACGGCTACCTGGTATACGTGCTGCAACCCAGCGGCGCCATTGGTTATGGCCAGGAGTTTTCGCAAAGACACATCAATGACTGGGGAATTAGGGTAAGTGGCGAAATAATTGAAGGTACTACGCGATTCCTTGAGGCGCACCCATACGCAGACGCAGACCGCGTTGGCGCTATAGGAGCTTCGTATGGTGGTTTTATGACACAACTGCTGCTCACCGAAACCGATATTTTTGCCGCAGGAGTTTCTCATGCCGGCATCAGTAATATTACAAGCTACTGGGGCGATGGCTTCTGGGGCTATTTGTACAGTTCGGTGGCATCGGCTAATTCGTTTCCATGGGATACCCCCGAAATCTATATTCAGCAAAGCCCTATTTTCCACGCCGATCAAATAAATACGCCGCTTCTTCTGCTCCACGGTCTTTCAGATACCAATGTGCCGCCTGCCGAAAGTATGCAGCTGTATACTGCGCTTAAATTACTTGGACGCGACGTTGAATACGTTAAAATTGAGCAGCAGGATCACCATATCGTAGACTTCCGTAAATTTATACTTTGGAAAAATACCATCATTAGCTATTTCGATAAATATCTCAAAGATCAGCCTGAATGGTGGGACACTCTTCATCCGTAAAGATTTTTCTTTCTATCGGTATGATGTGCACCGTATTCGATAGTAGCGATGAGACAGGTTCGGGTATAGAGCCCGGGAAGTTTGAGTAGCGTTAGTACCCGAAATAATCGGTTAATATTTCATAACAGCAAAAAAGGCCTTACCGCTTAGGGTAAGGCCTTTTTTAATGTGTAGCAGTCGTAGCTGCTATACTATTCATAAAATGACTATTTGATCAGCGTCATTTTTTCGGTGCGGACTTGTCCGCCTGCTTCCAAACGGTATAGATATACACCGGATGCAAGGCGTGAGGCATCGAAAGTTACGGTATGATAGCCACTGTTCATCGAGCCGGTTACGACAGTAGCAACTCGTTGCCCCGCAACATTAAACACATCAAGACGAACATCGGCTGCTTCCGGAAGACCGAAAGTGATGTTGGTAGTTGGGTTAAATGGGTTAGGATAGTTTTGGCGTAATTCGACTGTTTGAGGCAGCTCAGAGTGGGTTTCGCCGGTGCTTGTTGGCGATCTCAGATCGAAAGTGGCCATAAATCGCGGTGCCGTAGAAGGTAGTCTGTAGCCGGGTGTATTAATCAGCATTTTAACCTCCTGGTCGACATCGGCGGGGGTGCCTTCGTACGAAAACGTATAGGAATCTCCAAGACCTAAAGTTACAGCATCACCGGTTTCGGTGTCTGTAAGGCTTAGGTTATTAAAATTTTCGGCACTTCCACTAATTTTTACAAGACGAATGGTGAAGTCGCCAGAGATGGTAGCATCTACGTTAAGGGGTACATCAACCGTTGCAGGACCGGAATTAAGCGGCAGCGAATTAATGGTACGGGCGCGGTTCCCGGCTACAGAGTAGAAATAAGCATAGTCGTTAGAAAGTGCTATTAACTGGTCTGCATCATATAAATCGTCTCCGGCCTCTCCTTCATCCGAGAACATTACCGTAGTATAGGTTGTGAAATCTCCTGCAGTAAGTTCGAGAGTGTAGTATGCGGCAAAAAGTTCGTCTCCGGTATCGCCGGCCCCCTCTTGTGCGAGGGCATCCAAATCGAGGGTGATACTGCCGTTAATGCCGCTGGCGCGAACAATAAATCCCTGGAATGGCTCAAGTACTCCGCGGAAAACCTGTGTGCTCGGCACATTGTCGGGGTAAATATCGTGGCCGTTCCAGGCTAGGAACCCGCCTATTCCGTTATTTGCACGATGGTTCCAAATTTGAATTGATCGACCTGCATTAACGAAGTCATCATCAGTTAAGCCATTCAGGTCGATATTAACACTGTAGGGGTTTCCAAGAAAGTTCCATCCCGTTGCGACCAGACCACCGGAACCCGGGTCTGGAATTACGGTTTGGTTCGATAATGGTATCTCCATCGGGCTTCTGTTGGAAAAACCAATAGCGCGCAAAAATTGTGGAATATCTCCCGGGAATAAATAGGCTAAAACACTATTGCCACCCTCGATTTGGGTATCAATATTGCTAATAGGTCGCAATCCGGTATTTCCGTAGGTGTAAATATTGGGATTTAGTTCGGTGCTTTCATCATCAGCGCCGGGAAAGCCTTGGGTTGTGAAGTTCTGAAATACCACGCTTGCTGTTGTTTCCTCAACAGGAGTACTTACAAGTCTCCAGCCACCCGGAGGGGTTAGTAAACGCGTGAATGTACCTTCAACCCGCACGTCAAAAACAAGCACAACTTCAAGATCATCAACTCCGGGATCGGATGTAAGTGATAGCCTTGTTGCATAAAAGCCTTCAGATAAATTGTCTGCAACAACGGTGAAATCAAGATCACGGCTTGCGCCTCCGGGAACAGAACCTACAGGGTTGCTAAAGGAGAAGTTCTCTGCCGGAAGCGGATTAAATTGTTCTGGCAGGTTGTCTGAACTTATTGATGCAAAATAATTGTAAGCCGGACCACTCGCAGCGTTTATGGAAATGCTGCCTTCTGTAGGTTCTTCGCTGCCAACGGTAAACTCAACAGGACCTTCCGGCAGACTGGCAGATGGTTGTGCGGCCGCAGAACTAATGCTAAAATTGGCCGGATTAACATTAAAGAAAATATGATTATCGGCTTTAATTTTTAGTCTGGCAGTTGTTGTATTAATACCCGATGGAACGGTAACAACAGCAGTTCCCGTATTGGGTATGTTTTCGGCAATGCTGGTATCGAACGAAACGCCTCCATTCGTACTAAGTAAAATAGATACAGTTTCTGCGTTAACGGGCGCAACATTTGTGTTTGCAACGTTCCATGCAACCAGAACTTCCGCGCCGTTTTGCCACTGAGTGCCATTACCGGGCATAGGTACCGTAAACGGACCTGCCTGGTTTGTAACTGAAAAATTTACTTGTACAAAGTCAATTCCACCGCCACCTGGTGCATTGTCCCGGGCTGTTAGCCTGAAACGCATTTGTCGCTGGTAGTCTGGTAAACGTTCGCCTGGTACGTTGCTGCCGCCGATTACAGAACTAAGTCTCGGGAAGTAGCGGTAGGGTTCTTCTACAGGGGGAAATGATCGGAAAAGAGGAGCATTTCCTACCGGGTTATTTGGTGCTCCGGCCGGACCAAGATCCCACTGTTCCCAGGTAAAGGTAAGATCATCACCGTCTGCATCGCTGCCGCTGCCGGTTAGTTTAAACGGCGTTTGCAGCGGGAGTGTAAGCTCGGTTAAGCCACCTTCAACCACAGGAGGTGTGTTCCCGGTTGGTGATGTTGTGCCGCAGGTAGCACCACCACCGGAATTGGTAAAATTGATCATCTGAATCAAACTGGCCAAGTGGAAGTAATCGTCGCTGCCAAACTGTATGTTCTGAGCACCGCAAAGGCCGGCATATGCCATAATTGTACTACCACTGCCCGGCTCATAGGCGGTGTTTCCGGAACGGTTACCCCCCGAGCAACCGCCCACACTACCATTAAATGTATGTGTAGCACCATATTGATGACCAATTTCGTGGGCAACATAGTCTACATAAAAAGGGTCGTTTATAGGTTGTGGCAGACCGGTTACACCACGTGCTTTGCCTGCATTGTTACAAACCGATCCAAGCTGGGCAACGCCACCTCCACCGGTTGAGAATACGTGGCCAATATCATAATTGGCAGAACCAATAAGCTGATCAATTCGCGCCTGATTCTGATTTAGCATCGCAACCCCGCTATTGTTGGAGTAATCGCCGGGATTTTGTGAAATCAAAATTTCATTATTGTCAATTAGAACCATTGTTACGCTTATGTCTCGCTCATAAAGACCGTTTACACGGTTCATAGCTACTACAATTGCGCTCATTGCACAGGCTACGGGGTTTTCCGGAGTAGAGCAACGGTTCGGCTGTGAATGGAAACTAGTGTATTGTGCTGTGGCGGCCATCGCCAAACGGTGTGTTCGTAAAGTAGTGCCGTTAAACTGAAGATTCTCATTTTCCAGCGCACGCAGCGATTCTAACTCTACGCTTGGGTCGTCTACTATGGGTTCCTGATGCGAAACCCCAATCGTTCTTTGAAAAGAGGCTACAAAAGACTCTCTGTTGTAAACCATTAAATAATCGGGCTGCCGTGCGTTAAACGGATCGATATAGACAGTGCCGCGATCGCTCTTTATCCAGGCATGAAATCCTGCTCGTGTTATACTTATTCTTCCTGATGCCGTGGGGTCGTCTATACCAGCAATCCGGTATGTTTTAATTTCCGGAAACATAGCCGCTAACCCTTCTTCCATAATGGGTGATTCAACCACATGATAACGGTGGAAAGTGCCGTCGGGTTGAGGCAGTTCTATCTGAGCACTCTCGATAAATCTGCCTGAAACCTGAAACGGCGCCGTATTAAGAGATTGAGTCATCATTTGCCGGTCTATTCTTACAGCCCGATATTCAACCGGCTGAATATCTCGCTCTGCTGTAAGTAATGGAGTAGATGTAAACTCAAATAAATTTGAATGTTCAACTTGGGCATGCACGGGTTGAACCGTTATAAGCAAGCCTAGCGAAGATAACACCAAAAGGTATAAGTAACTTAGTGACTTTCGAATCATATGGATACGTGATTAAGTTATTGTTTTGACAATCAATTTTTCCGACCGCTAACAGAGGCTGTAGCATGTCTTTTTTTTACGCTATCATTTCATAAATAAAATACACTTATGAAAGTATTGCACAAAATTACATTTTTGCACTTTGATATTTACGAGAAACCTTTAAAAAAGCGAACCATGAGGTTCTAATGAAACTGAAAAGCCCATAAACTATGGTCTGGCTATGAACTGATGCAGCACCTTAGCCAGAAGTTAACATTTTAACGCCGGGATCTTTTTACAGCAATACGATTATATTTTTTGTCTGATTCGAAAAATATTTGTTTTTACTCAATAGCTATAAACGAAAGGTTTGCAAAACCATCTTTTGCCCATATTCTCACCAGAAAAAAACTTAAGCCCGAAGCGAATTCGAATTAGCTTTAATCATTTTATACAGAGTCGAATATGGAAAAAATAGAATATCCTTCAAAATCTGAGGGTGGTGCGTCTTGTCTACGCCACATACCGGGAAAAGATTGGTCTCTTTTATAATAATTTCTTTTGACACAAACCGGGAATAGTTTACGCATCCAACACTATACGACATTAAAAGTAACTACAGCAAGATGTATGTTGATGCTATCCCTGCTGAATATTCTGCTTTGATTTATTTTGATTTATAAGGCTACTAAGGTAGCAGGCTGGGAATCGATGCAAAGTACTTTCAGGTTTAAAATTTTATGCAATCGTATCTAAGTATTGAAGATAATGCTACATAAATTCATAAAAATATGGTCTGCTGGCACGTTGAGATAACCAAACTGGCGTGCGCAAGGTAATGAATCAAGTATACAGGGAGCCTAACTTTAAATGTGTGTTTTTAATTATAATCATCTGCAAAGGCCGCTTTAGTTAAGTAAGGGCTATTTATTGCTGCCTCGAATCTGGTGTTAGGAATATTGCCAGCTTAAAGGTACGTGTACATCATTCGTGCAGGGAAGACGTCTCATAATCTTTCTTGCAAAGAGCTATTACTACAAAAGTCAAATTATACGGATTTGCAAAGGTCCCAAGAATTTAAAAGACTCTTTGCAAGTAAGCTTGCTCTTATCGGAACAAGAGTTGTCAAATTAATGCTTCAAAAATGAAGCTTTATCATTTGCATGGGTAGCTGAAATTGTTAAGGGCTGCTTTTTTAACCGAAAATATCGGTTTTGCCGGGAATAACGAGATCGTACCGGTTTTATTAACATTAAAGCCGAATAAAAGGATAGTTGTTTCGGCTAAAGAATCGTGTGTGAAATAGACTTACTCAAAAACAAAAAACTACAGACAGTTATGCAAAAACTACAGACAGTTATACTAAATCTTCTATTAATAGCAACGTTAACGGTAGGATGCAGCAACAGCAGCGGGTCATCTGCAGAAGAGCCCCCAGAGCCTCCTGAGTTCCAGACCATAACGATAGATCTTGGCATCTTTGAAATGGCAGGAATGGCCTCGGGCAAAATGGATAATTTCATTAAGAAAACTAAAAGTATGCGTTCTGCTTTAACAGAGGCCCGGGCATCTTTATCCGATGTCTCAACTGCCAACAATCAGGACTCATTTGAAACAGCAGGATATTATGCCGTATATGCAGATATGCTCTTTCAAACTCTTGGTCTGTATCCAGCTATATTTTTTAACATGAATAACTGGGACGATGCTCAGCAGGATGGAAATATCTGGTACTGGGAATTTAACCAGAGCTTTGAAGGTGAAACTATCGGTTTTCGTATAACGGCAGAGGTAACTTCAGACCGTCAACTTTGGGAAATGAGATGGAGTTATAGCGGCCCCGATATGCCTGATGTTAATAATGCGCTTTTTATGAGCGCAAACATCACTTTGCAGGGAGACTCCGGTAGCTGGACTATGTATGATATATTTGAAGATATGAACCAGCCTTTTGCTGATTTTGAGTTTGTAACCGAAAATGATATAACTCGTTTCGTAGATCTGATGCTGTTAGAAGGATCAGATACCTATCAGATTGTGTATGAAGCCCCTTCCGAAATTGCCAGCCTTGTATTTGGCGGATATTACAGCAGTGAGGATGTTGTAAAACTTGAATGGCATCGCACTGAAGGCTGGGGCTGGATTGAAAGCCCGCAGTATAACGACGGTAACCGCAGCTGCTGGGATACAAACTTTTTAACAGTTCCATGTAATCCAGCGCTTTGAGCTAATTCGGATCTCCTATAAGCATTTCGAATAAACACCGGAATTGGCTTTGTGAAACTCACCCGGAGAAGTTTGTTCCCTATGTCTAAAAAACTTACCCCATTGGTGTGGTTTCGCAAAGCCTCCATCTAACTATTACTTATTAAAAAACAACTATGATGAGAAAACTAATCTATTTTTCAGCTATAATTACATTACTAATGACATTCAGTGCTGAAAATGCGCAGGCTCAGAATGAAGAAGGGAATATAACCATTGGCGGCGGTCTTGGCTATGGCTTCGATCTGGAGTACCTTGGTATTAACCTTAACGGCTATTATTCTATAACGCCGGAAATTCGTGCTGGCCTCGATATCCTCTATTATTTAGATGATTTGGACGGAGTATCTTTCTGGGAACTAAATATTTTAGGGAACTATCTTTTTATAGATGAAGATGGCCTGGAAGTATATGCTCTCGCCGGTATTCACCGATTTAACGTTTCATTTTCTAATTCAGGATTTGGTGGCTTTAGCACTTCGCAGACGGGTCTGATTATTGGTGGCGGAGTAGCCTACGATCTGGGTGGTATTTCTGTTTATGGTGAACCCAAAATATCGTTGGTAAGCGCATGGGGGCAGTTCTCGCTATCAGCTGGCGTTCGCTATACGTTCTGATTTAGCTGAATCTGCCAACCCGCTATGCTTTGAGTCGAACTGATCCCTATTACACTCTTCTCAGATATAAAAATCCCCTCCGGTACGAATCCTGAAGCAACAGGATTAACATTAGAGGGGATTTTTTTAGGTTTCTATCGAACTGAAGAGAAATGAATTAACGACATTGATCGCTCGCAACTTCACCATGTATGAAAACCGTACAAACACGGCTGAGATACTCAAATGGATCGCCTTCCCAAAGAACGATATCGGCATCTTTACCGCGCTCAAGGGAGCCAACTCGACTATCTATTCCTAAAAAACGAGCGGCATCAATCGTTAGGGCGCGCATTGCATGATCGAATGAAAGCCCGTTGGCAACAGCAATTGCCGCCTCATAATGCACAACGCGTGTTTTAGGAACGTAGCTTTCAAATCCACTTTGGAATGTAAATGGAATGCCGTGCTTTGCCAGCACAGCTGCAGTAGTAAATGCGGCATTGGTCGTTTCCCCCCGCGTACGCGTCATAGTAGGGTGCAGAATGATGTGAACACCGGCTTCTTTAAGTTCATCTGCTACAAGATAAGCTTCACTTGCGCCTTCAATCACAAGATCGAAGCCAAATTCGCGCTGTAAACGCAGCGCAGCCATGATTTCACTCACCCGATGTGCGCTGACCATTGCCCGGACACCACCCTTTAATATAGAAACCAGAATCTCCATTCTGAGATCCCGTGGCGGGTTATCGCGGTTCATGTAGTCGACTGCTTTCAGAAACTCGCTGCGAATTAAGGCCACAGATCTGGATCTTGTGCCGGGATTTCCCCCAAAATTCGAGCCCACCGATGGTCCAAGCGTAAAGGAAACCATAGTTGTAGAATCTACCAAAGCTTCTTCAACTGTATTTCCGAAGGTTTTCACAATCATGGTTTGGCCACTTGCGAGTGCGCCTGGTCCGTGACCTGTATGTACGGTTGTAATTCCCAGATTACGAAGCCAAACCACCAAATCTTCCCGCGCATTATAGGCATCGAAAGCGCGAAGTTCGGGCTGAAACGGAGATGAAGTTTCAAGCTGATCCTGATCGTGGGGCACATTGTAAATACCGGCCAGGCCAACAACCGAGCGCGTGTCTATAATGCCGGGAGTAACTACCGGTGCTTCAAAAACATCGTAGCCATCGGGTACAGAAATCGAGCTTTGTGATCCCACGCGCTCAATTCTGCCATCACGAACCAGCACAATCCCATTGGTGATGGGCTCGCCTGCCATGGTGTATACAATATCACCTTTAACGGCAACCTGGTTTTGAGCCAAAGCAACAGACTGCGTTCCTGAGCAGGCCGAAAAAAGGAGGAATGATGCTAATAAAAGCAAAAGATTAGTATGTTTGCCGGTTATTCTCATTGGGCACCTCCGGTAGAATAATGGTCGAAATAGTCGCCGCGATATACTTCGTGACCGCCGGTGGCGAATGGTAGCTGATCGGGATTGGCCCGGTCAAAAACTTTTATACCATCGATCCATGTTTGCTGTACGTGGGTGTACACGCTAAACGGGTCTCCGGTCAGTAGAATAAAATCGGCATCTTTGCCGGGTTCGAGTGAGCCAACGCGATCTTGGAGATCGAGCATGCGTGCGCCGGCAAGTGTAAGGGCTTCAAGGGCTTTTTCGCGACTCATGCCGTCTCGTACAGCGAAGGCCGCCATTCTAAAGAAAAGCCTCGAATCTGTAACGGAATCGTCGGTGTGGAAGGCAACGTCTGCTCCGGCTTCTTCCAGATAGCGACCTGATTTATACAGCAGGTTGATGGCCTCCAGTTTTCCGCCGGGGGTATCGAGCACAATAATAGAGCTTGGAATCCCTGCCGCAGCTATTTCGTCGGCAACCAGCCATGCATCTGTTACGTGATGCAACACAACCCGAAAACCAAATTCGCGCTGCATGCGCAGTACGGTTAGGATGTCGTCGTGTCTGTGCGTATGAAAATGGATGATGCGGTTACCTTCAAGGGCTTCTACCATGGGTTCGAGCCGCAGGTTTCGGGCTACGTTTTCTTCGTTCTGCAGCCGTTGCTGATACTCCTGAGCCTGTATGAAAAGTTCTCGCTGCATGGTTGCCGATTTCGCTCGTGTACCGGGAAAAGGAGGCTGGCGCAGCGGATTGGTCCCGTTAGCCATTTTTATGCCTCCCATAAATCCGTCACGAAGATTTTCGTCTGGAATGAGCATATCATAAATCGTGCGGGCATCACGAAGCTTTAAATAGATGGTTTGTCCGCTAAGCAAGTGACCCGAGCCTGGCATAACATTCGCCACCGTAACGCCGCCGGTACGTGCTTTTCTAAATGTATCTGATCTTACGTCTACGGCATCCTTTATTCGTACATCGGGATGCAGAGCCGAAGAGCGGTCGCCGCCATCGCCACCGCCAATATGAGAATGCGTGTCTACAAGACCGGGCATCAAAATATAGCCACTTGCGTCTTTTACTTGAGCAGCAGTTGGAATTGTTACGGAACCGGCAGCTCCTACTGCGAGTATGCGACCATTTTGCACCACCATAACACCGTTCTCTATGGGTGGTGATGATATTGGATAAATGGTCGCTCCGGTAAATGCTATCGGCTGTTCCTGCGCGTGGGCATCAGCTGTAAAAAACAGGCTGAAGAAACCAGACACAAGCCAGCTGCCGATTAACAGAGCAACTATGGTAAGGTATTTATTCATATAATATAATTTAATGGAGTCTTTTTAGAATCAGTTGGTATGTTGATAGGGCGTTCCTTAGTCAGTAAATAGGTATAATTCCAAATATATGGCATAAAATAGCAAAAATTGCCGGCCATTAATTTCTGAGATTAACCGGAGGACTAAATGCTGTATTCAATTTCCCCACGCCCGGTAAACCATTTTGAAAAGAGGATTACGCTTATTCCTCTGTTAGCCAGCCTGCTTTCATGCGATTCGGGCATGGATGCAGTGCTGAAGTTTCGAAAGTACAAAAAGATTGTGGTCTTTTCGGGAAGCCGGGAAACTTTTAACGTTCGTATAGGCCCGAAAAACGAGTTGAAATAGAATAGCTTGTAAATTTCAAGTCAATTCCCCAAAAAAAAGGCCTCCATCCGTGAGGATAGAGGCCTTTCTTACATCTTTTAAACGTGTTCTGCAGAAATGCTTATTTAGCTGAGCTAAGCATGGATGTGTGTCGGATAGATGCGGCTTGCTCGAAGAAATCTGCTTCACCAGGAATAGAATCCATAGGAAGGAACTCTTTCCAGGCGCCAGACTCCATCAGATAGCTGATGAGTTCGGCTTTGTACCTAAGACGGGGATCCGGTTCTCGTTCCGCAAGGTGGCGGATTCGCTGTTCCAGATAGGTGAATTCTTTCTCAGGGTACAATAACTGAAGTAAAAAACCGTGAAAAAGCGCTGATTCACGAACGCCTGCATTTTGTGAAAGCAGGGAAAGCTCAAAGGCACGAAGTGTAGCATGTATGTTTCTGTCGTTCAATTGAGTTTGCGGCCTGTTAACAGAAATATCAAGACTGTCAGCTTCAGACATTGAAATGGTCTGCTCATCTGCTTGTAAGAGCGTTTCGCCTTTTTCCTGAGCATTTACGCTAAAACTTAGCAGCAGAACGAGGGCTAAGATTAAAGTTGTGGAGCGATTGACTAATGTTTTCATAATAGTTAGTAGTTGGTTGAGTTGTTGATTGATTGTTTGATATAAGTAAAAGTGATGTTTTTGATCACTATTGTCTTGTATTTATGTGTTTATAATCCCGACTGCGAGAGCCGGGTTGTAGTTTTTGTCTTGCCCATCTATATAAATATGTAGAGCCAGACGGTTATCGAATTCACAGCGCGTCAGCGTGGCTGTCGTGCTGCTGATATATCTTAGGCATTTATCGTGCCGAAAATTCTATGAAAGCGCTATCCTATTGACATTTTTGCAATTACGTTTTTGTTAATGACTTTTTTCTGCCTCTTCTGGAAGCGTATTTTCACCTGCTCAAAATAACCGCAAACGGTTGCATAAACTCCTGAAATACTGCTTTTTTAGAGGTCGTCAAAATGTCAGTTAATGGGTATTTTCTTCGATTTTGTTAAGAATAAGCATGTTTGTCAGTCATAAAATCTGGCAAACGAGTAGTCATTTGGGTGTGAACAGATCATTTTATTACTTAAACCAGATGCCCAGACTTCATTTTCCGAGTAATCTTAGCCATTTTCCCTGTCGGGTTTATTTTCCAAAGTGATGACTATCTCAATTGTATTGTTCTGGGGGACAAATAGACTGCTGGCAGGTATTTCTTCAACAGCTTTATACCAGAATAGAATAAGCTGCATCTCGATTTATATATTTGATAAAATGATTTATACATCGCCTTTTACACAAAATAAGTTTTTGCCATTATCGGTTTAAGGAACCGAACAATCGTATCTAAACCAGGGAATTGTAACAGAATTCTCTTATGGCATGATTTAATCGAATCGCAGAAATTAAAAGAGAAAGAAGCTAATGAAACTGTCTAAAACTATAGTAACCATAGGTATAATCCTCTCAGGCACTATTTTGACCATTACACCGCTATTTGCTCTTGACGAAATCAGGGGAAATTCCGACATGATGACAGAGTCGGTATCAGAAATGCACGAAATTGTGCTCTTTTTGAGTAATCTGGAAAAGTCAGGTGAAGACATGGAGCGTATTATGCCTGTAGTGATAGAGGAATTAACGATTTTAACCGCTGTAGAGGCAGAGTCCCGCTTTGGCAACCGTGGATCGGAAGGCGCAATTGTGATTCGAACCCGTGCAGATATTAGCAGCTTAGGTCTTTCTGATGAAGCTCTTGTTGAGTTGCTTCCACCGGATAACCGAGGGCCTTTTTATACAGACCCGGATGATGTTTATGCCGTGGTCGAAGAAATGCCCCAAATGGAAGGTGGCATGAGCGCTCTTTACCAAAAGCTTAGATATCCCGAAGAAGCCCTAAATGAAGGAATTGAAGGTACCGTATTACTGAGTTTTATTGTTGATGAAAGCGGCAGGCCTGGGGATATAACTGTTCTGCAAAGAGTTGGCGGGGGTTTAGACCGTGAAGCTGCACTCGCAATACAGGGCATGAGTTTTACACCGGGTACGCACAGAGGGGAGGCTGTTAAAGTAAGAATGACTCTCCCGGTTACTTTTCGTCTCAATTAATTTGAGTAGATTTTTTTAACAAGTGAATTCTTTTGAATAACCAGATTCGAATAAAAGTAACAGCAAATAAAGTGGTTTGGCACAGTCTTCGTAAAAAAAACGACAATGCACTGGAAGGACTTAAAAAATAAGGTGTACTATTGGGATGGCTCTTGGCGTGACATCTGCATTTTGCATACAAATCGTAAAGACTGGAAAGTATGGGCAGATTATGTTAATAGAAACTATCCCATTGGCTGGTTCAACGGTAAAACGGGCAAGCTCGAAAATCAAGTCGATTTTGAAGTTATCGAAGAATTTTGGGATGGCAAACATCACCATTGCTCAACAGCCAGGGTATTTATCGGAAAGATTCAAATCAATGCACATTTCTTTGAAGAGTCAGAAATCGAAAATGACATTGATCCGGGAGAGTTTAACTCAATTGAAGAACACGATAAACTAATTGAGTATATGTCAGCCTTATCAAAGTTGCTGGGCAGAGAAATAGTTTTAACCCTTGAAAATGAACATGAATCAATTCTTTTCAAAATTAATAAAAACAGAATAAAATTTAGTGAAGTAATCACCCCCCATAAAAAGCAAAATTGGGAATTGATAGGCAAAAATCCCTGAGGGATCGGAAAACGGCAACTGTGGTATGATTTTTTTCAAGTTGAACTCACCTGTTAGCGCTGTAAATGGCCGGGGTTAAAGAAATAGCGATATCCAAGTAAATAATGATAAGTTTAAAAGACAACGCACTGAACCAAAATTACATCTGACCAATTTTTGAATTAGATATCCCTTTTTAGCTGAGTTCAATTTATATCGGGCTTAATTGGTTTTTCAAAGCCTTCTAGAATAGAAGGGATCATATTAGTAGCCGTTTTTTTTGAAATTAGGTGTCAGCAGCTAGTCTCGTTAAGAGATTTGACAGAAAATTCCCTGCCGGGATCTGTCGAATGTTCAACTTAGTAAGCTGAGTTCGATTCATAATCTGGATGTGGTTTATCGGTAAATCGTGAGAAATGAATCATGCTATACGGTATTCTTATTATAGGCGGGGCTTTTTGCAGTCGGATCAAAATCCGGGCTTACAAAATTGGGGTCGTGCCTGTACGACACTGCTCGAATCTGGCTTTTGAACACTCGATAAGTATGGTACTTGAAAGTTTTTTAGAAAGGTGATGTCTTATCTGCATTAACGCCAAACCCCTATTTGCGATCTATATATATTCAATTCCAGACATCTTAGATAATCTGCCGGCTAAAGGCAGTGCCGACAGACACGATCGATATTGTATCCCTGGAATTCATTTGAGGGATAATACCCACGCCGAATACCGAGTGACGTAAGGCACCGCCTATATTTTCCATGCTTCGCCTCGACCATACCTCTCTTTTAGCAATGATCTTAAATCCAACTCAGGTTTTTACTAATTCTTAAAGTGCAAATTGCCAAAATTGAGCTCAGAGACCCTGATACTCTTCACCTTTCTACAATAAATCACAAAAAAGCCCGGAATTGCTCCCGGGCTTTTTTTGTGATTCAGTAGTATTTGAAAAATAAAGCGGGCTATTTATTTCACCAGCATCATTTTCCTGGTTTGTGAAAAACCGTCAGATGTCAAGCGGTAGATATAGGTTCCGGATGATAGTCTTGACGCATCAAACGAAATAGTATGTACACCTGCGCTCATGTTTTCATTTACCAGAGTCGCAACCCGCTGACCAAGCATATTGTACACATCAAGTGTAGCTAAACCAGACTGCGCAAGCTCAAATGTGATTTGAGTGGTCGGGTTAAACGGATTGGGGTAATTTTGGCTTAGCTGTGTTTGTGTAGGTAGATCGCCGTTTTCGTCGCCGATGTTAGTTAAAACACCGCGGGTAACTATAACTGAAGCAGTTTCGCCTTTACTGTTAACGCTACCATTTGAGGCATACGCTCTGTGAAAAAGCTCGACAGATTGCCCGGGAAGTACTCCAAAATCATCTAAAAGCATGCTCAATACTTCGAAAGTAGCTTCAAAAGAAGCGCTTGAACCAGTATTCACAAACAAAACGTTGGTTTCAAAGTCGGCATCAGCCGCTAATTCCCACAGGTAGGTTATGTTGTGGCTATCCATAGACTCAGACTCGCTCCAGCTTACTTCGAAAATGGTATCAGGATTACCTTGAATGGTGATTTCTGCACCATCTGCCGGACTTAGAATTTCTGGAGCATCGGCAAAAAACTGTAATCCTGCCAGTAATTGGCCACGAAGCTCGCCAGACGGAAACATTTCGGAATGAATATTCACATAGAGTCCGCCTTCCAATAGTGCTTCAAGCATGGCTTCGTCTTCTATCATAAACGTGTTTTCTGAGGCAAGAAATACTCCGGACGTCATTTCTGCGTCGGTTTGGGCTTCGAGTACGAAAAGAACATCACCTAGTTCTCCTGCGCCGCCAACATGAATGTGGGCTCCACCTGCAATCTCGGTGGCTAATGCGCTGCTCAGGTTATTGAATGATCCCGAGACAGTAAGTCTGTTGTTAACCAACTCTGCAGAAATAAGGCCTTCCGCAGAGGTCACAACCGGACCGTTTACGTCGTTTTCATTAAGTCCGTCGAGGTTAGCCAAAAAGTAAACCTGCGCGTTTGGAAGTATCTGTCCGCGAATTTCGCCCGGCTGATTCATTTCGGTATGAATATTAACATATAGTTCTCTGCCAAAAAGGGCGGTAGCAAGCTCAGTATCTAATTCGAATGTATTGTTACTGCGCTCAAACACGCCGGACCTGCCGTCTGAAGAAAGCGTCGCGTCAAGAACGATTTTTACGTCGCCATCACGGCCGGGAAGCCCCATGTGTACGTGCGCTCCACCGGCAATTTCTGTAGCTACGGGGCTGCTTAGCCCGTCGAAAGAACCGGTAAATGTAATCATATTACCGTTTAGCTCTGCTACAACAGCGCCTCTCGCTTCTGTATTCACAAGGTGTGTTTCCGAAACTCCGGAAAGGGTAGTGCGAAAATGGGCATCGTTATCGGCCAGAATTTGCCCGCGAATTTCGCCGGCCTGAAACATTTCTGAGTGGATGTTAACATACAGCTGACGGTTAATCATGGCCATAAGCTGGCTGTGCGACAGGTTAAAGGTGTTGTTTTCGGCAAGAATAACACCGCTTGTAGGATCGTCGCCCGTTTCAACTTCGAGTACGATAGCTACATCACCATTCTGACCGGCAAAGCCGAGGTGAATATGCGCGCCACCCGCAATTTCGGTAGCCAATGGACTGCTTAATCCTGAAAAAGAACCTGAAACGGTAATGTCATGATCATTAAGCTCAATAATTACAGCTCCGCCAGCTGATGAAGCAACCGGAGGCACTTCCTCGCTGCTGAGCAATGAAACCCGGAAAACCTGATCTGCTTCGGGAACAAGCTGACCGCGCAATTCGCCAGCCTGGAAAAGCTCGGTATGGATATTTACATATAGCATGCGGTTTTCAAGAGCTGTAAGCTGCTCGCTGCTTAATTCGAAGGTATTATCTTCGGCCAGAAAGCTGCCGCCCCGAAGGTCGGCGTCGAAATTGGCGTCAAGAACTAAAACAACATCTCCGTCCTGGCCGGCAAGCCCCATGTGTACATGGGCGCCACCTGCAATTTCTGTGGCAACGGGCGAGCTTAGGCCCATAAACGAGCCGGTAATGATTAGATTATTGCCATCAAGCATGGCTTCGATTGATCCGGTAGCCTGTGTGCTTACAAGGTGCGTCTCATGATCTCCGCTGAGGTTGGCGGTAAATGCTTGGGATTTTGCTTCCGACGAAAAACCTGCCATCAGGAAAATCATCATTAGCATGGTAATTGCTGTCTTCATGGATAACTCCGTTTATTCTCTGTTGAATATTAAAAAAGGGTATTTCCCTCTTGGTTACCATGAAGTACGAAGCTTGTTAGAAAGTGGATTAATATTTTTTAAAGAATTGTATAAAAAAGAAGATTTCTACCTATAAATGGATATGCGCAGGCTGTAAAGTGTTTTTTTGGAAGATAAAGTTAACTTTATACTAACTTGTGATAGACAAATTATTAGAAGCATACTCAGAAATTGGAATAAACCACCTTTAATTGAGGTGCTCATTAAGAAAGCTGAGTGTCTTTTGCCAGGCGTGGGCGGCGGCTTCGGGCTCGTATCTTGATCCGGATGGGTTGGCGAAGGCATGGTCTGCACCTTCATAAATATGGATTTGCGCATTTTTGCCGAGGCTGGTAAGAAGTTCATTAAATTTTCTAACTTCATCTGCGGGTATGCCTCGGTCTTCTTCACCAAAAATGCCGAGAAGCGGAATGTGTATACGCGTGAGGTCTTCGATATTGGTATTTACGCGGCCGTAATAAATAACACCCGCATCGAGTAGCTCTGAATGATGTATTGCAGAGTTGAGGGTCCATGCGCCTCCGAAGCACCATCCCATTACGGCCAGCGCGCTGCTTTGCTCGTTCATAAAGCGAAAGGCCTGGTTTAGGTTTAAAAGTCCGTCTTCAGGTTGATTCATTGCTGCCCGCATTAGCTGCTGAGCCTCTTCGCTGTTTTCTGCGGTGGTCCCGTTGTAAAAGTCTACGGCGAGTACCCGGTAACCTTCACCGGCAAGACGGCGTGCCATCATTCGGATGTTGTCGTTAAGTCCCCACCATTCGTGTATGAGCACTACTGCCGGGAGGTTGTGATCATCTGCTGCATCAGCCGGAAATGCAAGGTATCCATTTAGTTCATTTTCCAGCTTTCCGTAAACCACCATCATGTCAGAAACGGCTGTTCTTGGTTCGTAATTAGATGATTCATTCGAAACAGGCGCTTCGCCGTGATGCTCATGCGCCATTCTGGATGTGTAGTCACCACTGTTATCACCTTGTGAGTCGTGGTCGTGTCTGCCGCACGAAAGTGCTAAAAAAGTTAGCCCAATAAAAAGGAAGAAGCCGGATTTGAAATTCATGTTTGGTTTCCGAAAGTTTAAGAAAAAAAAAGTGATGAAGCTTTGAATAAAGCTATACCTATCAATAACCTTTTGTTGGAGGCTTCCGTTTACAAGATCGCAAATGGGCAAGTTTTTGAGCCTAAACTGGAGCGAAATGTATAGAGGAGCAGGAGCGCATCACCCTATATAAAACAGAAAAGGCCACCCGAAGGCAGCCTTTTCCAGTGCAAGTAGTAAGAACTACATTAATTTATGAAAACCATATGGTTCTGGTTTTCGGTGGTTAACAAAAAAGGACCAAACTTTATTTAAGCCTGATCTTCCTTCATAAACTTACGAAGTACGGTCTGTAAAATACCACCATTTTTGAAATAATCAACCTCAACCGGTGTGTCAATTCGGCAAAGAGTCTTAAATTTAGAAACCGGACCGTCGAAGTCTGGCTTGTTATCTTTGCCTTTAACTGCGGTTACCCAGATTTCCTGTCCGGGTTTGATATTTTCGTCCAGCATAATGGTAAAGTATTCGTCTCCGTCGAGACCCAGAACATCAGCATTTTGACCATCGGTGAACTGAAGCGGAAGTACGCCCATGCCAACCAGGTTCGATCGGTGTATACGTTCGAATGTTTCTGCGATAACGGCTTTAACACCAAGCAGATTCGTGCCTTTTGCCGCCCAGTCTCTGGAAGATCCGGTGCCGTATTCTTTTCCGGCTAATACGATGAGAGGCACATCATTTTTCTGGTAATCCATCGAAGCATCGTAGATAAAGCGAACTTCGCCGGTTGGGAAATATGTGGTGTAACCACCTTCGGTACCGGGTGCGAGCTGATTCTTAAGCCTTACGTTGGCGAAAGTACCTCGTGTCATTACACGGTCGTTTCCGCGACGGGAGCCGTAGGAGTTGAACTCATTTTTTTCTACCCCGTTTGTAACCAGATAAAAGCCGGCGGGGCTGTCTGCTTTAATAGAGCCCGCAGGAGAAATGTGGTCTGTTGTAATGGAATCGCCCACTTTTACAAGAACGCGCGCGCTTTCGATAGACTGAACGGGCTGAGGCTCAGGCGTAAGGTCTACGAAGAAAGGAGGCTCTTGTATGTAGGTTGAGTCTTCTTTCCAGTCGAAAAGTGCTCCGCCGGTAATGGGGATATTGTTCCATTCTTCGTTAGAATCTGCAATACCATCATACATTTTGTGGAAAAGATCGGGCCGAACCGCATTGTCGAGATGCTCCATTATTTCGTCGGAGGTCGGCCAGATTTCTTTCAGAAATACTTCTTTCCCGTCTTTGTCTTTTCCAATAGGCTCTTTAGACAGGTCGATATCTACGGTTCCGGCTAACGCATAAGCCACAACAAGCGGCGGGGAAGCCAGATAATTTGCTTTTACGTTGGCGTGAATACGGCCTTCGAAGTTACGGTTGCCGGAAAGTACGCCGGCTACAATTAGCTCCCCTTCAATAATTGCTTTTTCAACGGCTTCGGGAAGCGGTCCGGAGTTTCCGATACAGGTTGTGCATCCGTAACCAACAAGGTTAAAGCCAAGCTTGTCGAGTTCCGGGGTAAGTTTGGCTTCATCCAGATACTCGGTTACCACGCGGGAGCCGGGCGCCAGAGAAGTTTTAACATAAGGAGGAACCTTGAGCCCGCGCTCATTTGCTTTCTTGGCAAGAATACCTGCGCCAAGCATAACAGAGGGGTTGGATGTATTGGTACAAGAGGTGATGGCGGCTATAACCACATCACCATGCTTCATTTCGAGAGTTGTGCCGTTTTTGAACGTTCCTTTATTGGCAAGCGCTTTTTGATCGAGCGCAAATCCGCTGGTTGGCTCCTTGCTGATTAAAGACTCGTTGAAAGATGTTTTCATGTGATCGAGCGGTACTCTGTCCTGCGGACGCTTGGGTCCGGCAAGAGAAGTCTCGATAGTAGAAAGATCCAGGTGTAGAGTATCTGTGAAAACCGGATCTTCCATGCCGTCTACGCGGAAAAGCCCCTGTTCTTTTGAATAGCGCTCTACGGTATCGCAGAGTTCTTCGGAACGACCCGTGCGAAGCATATAGCGAAGAGATTCTTTATCAACCGGGAAGAAGCCAACGGTTGCCCCATACTCGGGCGCCATATTCGCAATAGTAGCTCGGTCTGGCAGGCTCATACTAGACAAGCCATCGCCGTAAAATTCAACAAACTTACCAACAACGCCTTTCTTGCGCAGCATTTGCGTTACGGTTAGCGTTAAGTCGGTTGCGGTAGCTCCTTCCGGCATTTTTCCGGTAATTTTAAAGCCAACCACTTCCGGAATCAGCATATAAATAGGCTGACCAAGCATAACTGCTTCGGCTTCGATGCCGCCAACGCCCCAGCCCAGAATACCCAAGCCGTTAATCATGGTAGTATGAGAATCTGTTCCTACCAAAGAGTCGGGATAGAGAATAGTTTCGCCGTTTTCGGTACGGCTCCAAACGGTTTTTGCAAGATGCTCGAGGTTAACCTGATGCACAATACCCCGTGCAGGAGGCACAACGCTGAAATTTTTGAAGGCTTTTTGGCCCCAGCGTAGAAATTCATAGCGCTCCCTGTTGCGCTCGAATTCTTTGTCGCGGTTAAACATAAAGGCGAATTCCTGCCCGAAAGCATCTACCTGAACCGAGTGGTCGATTACCAGGTCTACGGGCACAACAGGATTAATTTTCTGCGGATCGCCCCCTGCCCGTGCCATGGCAGATCTTAGCGCTGCTAAATCCACAACCGACGGAACGCCAGTAAAATCCTGAAGAACTACGCGGGCGGGTTTAAATGGAATTTCAGCAGAAGCTGGCTTAGAAGGATCATAGCTAGCCAGTCGTTTAATATCTTCCTCTCTTACTACATAATCATCATATTCGCGCAAAACTGATTCCAGCAGCACTTTAATAGAAAATGGAAGGCGGCTAATATTACCAAAACCCTGTTTTTCGAGGGCGTCGAGCCGATAGATTATTGCCTTACCGCTTTTGGTATCGATAGAAGCGCGGCTGCCGGCGAAGTTTTTAATAGTACTCATAATGTTAATTCCCGGAGGTCTAAATGATTTCAATTTTCGGAATTAGTTCACAATTTCTAAAATAATGATTTATGATCAGATTATCCCAATATGAATTAGCGAATATTCGCTAACCAAGGCGCTGGTCGGCCTTATTTTCTAATTTAGCTTTGGTCAAAATAAGAGGGCGTGGTCACTAAAGGTTTGAGATTAGATCTACAAAAAAGCAGCGACCGTAAACCCGACCGCTGCTTGTAATAAATAAAGGAAATAGTAAAAGGGGGTTTTATCGGGCTGCTCTTGCGTGATCGTACATTTGCGCAACGGCATCCCAATTTACCACTTCCATAAAGCCATCGATATAATCGCCGCGACGATTCTGATATTTCAGGTAATAGGCGTGCTCCCAAACATCTACCATTAGCAACGGACGCGTAGCCCAAAGAGACAAATCACTCTGCCGCTCGACCTGATGTATGATAAGGCGGTTGCTATTTGGTTCGTATGCCAAAACTCCCCAGCCACTGCCTTCGACCGCTGCGGAAGCAGCTTTGAAATGCCTCTTAAAGCCGTCGTAGCTTCCAAATGATTCATTTATAGCATTTCTGAGTGTTCTGTTACCGGGTTCTCCGCCGCCATTCGGGCTCATAACTTTCCAGAACATAGCGTGCAGGAAATGACCGCCACCATGAAAGGCGCTTTCCCGGCTCCAGTGTTTAACAAGGCCGAAGTCGTTTTTTTCGCGGGCCTCGGCCAGTCGGGTAAGTGCGGTATTGAGACCATTTACATAGGCCTGATGATGCCGGCTGTGGTGAAGCTCCATTGTTTGTGCATCAATATGTGGTTCCAAAGCATCGTAGGCGTAATCCAGAGCAGGCAATACGTATTCGCCATTGCGCCAAGTCTCGCCCATAACGGCTTCTGCGTAGCTGTTGGGCGCGAATCCTAAACCAGCGGTGCCAAGAACAGCGGCGCCGGCAAGTGATTTTTTCAAATATTCTCTTCTATTCATGATAGATAAGTTTCGTAGTTAAGAAATTAATAAATCGGGTAAAAAAGGTTGAGGGTGCCGGCAGAGCAAGCCTTAATAAGTTGATTATAGCCTGCACGAGATAATATTACTTGATTACTGTTTACAGGCTTAGAGTGGAGCCCACCCTTAAACGGCAGTTTTTTAAACAAAAATCGTAATTATGTATAAAATTGCAGAAACCATAGGAGCTAATGCACTGCTCTGTGGGTTTCTTTTTTGTGACTATAACATAAGAACATTAATTGCCAGCCGTGTACTAACATAGAACATAACGTTTTAGCAGGAGAATCATTCCTTAAGGTTATTTGTTAAGAATGGAATATTGTAGAGCATTATTTGCCAAACGTTAGAAAAAGCAAATTTCTTATTTTATTTAGGGTTTTGATCCTCTTCTCTTCTCTTCTCTTCCGTTAATCTTGGCTATGATGATTAATCCGTGATGAGAGATTTTAATATGATAATTGTTAATCTGATTTGTTCTTGGTAAAATAACGTAGAAAACCGCTTTTTGTAAATTGTAACACATCTATACTATGTACACATCTTCCTCCTCCCCTTTTCGCATTGGTTTGGCATGTGCCGGCGGCGGAATTGAAGGGGCCGTTTATGAAATAGGAGCATTATGCGCCCTTGAAGAAGCGGTTGACGGCCTTGATTTTACTAATGCACACGTTTATGTAGGCGTAAGCGCCGGGGCGATAGTTACGGCAAGTCTTGCCAACGGCATTACACCAAGACAGATGAGCCGTGCTATACTTTCGCATCAGCATAATGTGCACCCGATTACCCCCTCTACTTTTTTCAGCCCAGCCTATCAGGAGTATCTGAGTCGTGCAGGAAGTATTCCCGCACGACTTGTTTCGATGTTTTGGGATTATCTGAAAAACCCAAGCGACCTTAGCTTAACCGGGTCGCTATCCCGCATGACAGAATTTTTGCCTGTGGGTCTGTTTGATAACTCGCCCATTCGCGAATACATGCAAAAAAACTTTGAGTTTGACGGGCGAACCGACGATTTCAGGAAACTTAGCACAAAGCTGAGAATTGTAGCGACAGACCTTGATACCAGCAAAAGCGTGGTCTTCGGGAGCCCGGGGCTTGATGATATCCCAATTAGTAGCGCGGTTCAGGCATCCACGGCGCTTCCGGGCGTTTATACGCCGGTGCAAATAAAAAACAGATACTACATTGATGGGGTTGCACAGCGAACCGTGCATGCAAGCGTATCTATGGCCGAAGGCGCCGACTTTACTATTTGTGTAAACCCTATTGTTCCCTACGAGGCTTTGCTGAATCATGAGAATGAGGGTGAAATTCAGCGGCTGCTTGTAGACAGAGGGCTATCGGCTGTGCTTTCTCAAACCTTTCGCACCATGATTCACTCGCGTATGAATATCGGTATTAATCGCTATAAGCAAGAGTTTGCTGGTAAAGATATACTTGTAATTGAGCCATCACCAACCGATTACCGCATGTTCTTCACCAATATTTTCAGCTTTGCCTCGCGTAAAGAAGTTTGCGCCTATGCCTACCAAAGTACGCGTGCTTTCCTGAAAGCAAACGCCGCTGTAATTGAGCCGATGATGGATAAATACGGGCTCCGACTGAGCCACAAAAGTCTGGCCGATGACGAAAAGTCTCTTTATGATCCGGTATTTAATACTTCCGCGGAAAAAATGATTTCAGATTTGGGGTCGGCCCTATCCCGTCTCAATTTACTGATGGAAAAAATAGATCAGCCCGCACTTTCCGCTCTAAAAGCATGATTCCTGCGACCTCGCTTGGTTGCAGCCAAAGAGATGCTTTATAGCAGAATAGGAGAGTTTTTGGCCAAAATTGCGAATTGCAGGAGCAAAAATTAAGACAAAAAAACCAGAAGGGCTTCCCCGTCCGTTTATAGAACAAATTAAGTAAAGACTTCTTATACTATGCAGTCAGACTCAGGAGTGTTTTGAAATGGTGTTTTTGTTGCAACCTGGCATAGTTTGCCGGGCATAACAGAAGCAATACTTTTAAATCTACTGTCTAAAGATAAAGAGCTTGTAATTCGCATTATTAGAATACAAGGCTCGGCTCCTGTTCTGTTATTCCTTTTTCATTATTATTTGTTACTGCTGTATTTAAGATGAATTTATTAGCCAAAACGTTACGTTTTTTTGTTTTCTTGTTTATGATGGCATCTGCACCGGTATTCAATACCGCATTTGCCACAGATTCGAATGAGCGCTATGCGCCCGGTTTTGTTATAACCATAGATGCAGATACGCTTCGGGGCGATATCTTGTTGACTAGCCAATTCGAGCATCATTGGAGGCTGAATTTCCGCAAACAAGGCGAATCTGAGTTCGTGCGCTATCGTCCTGAAGAAGTCTACAGCTATTTTTTTGATTCCGGAGACGAATACTTTAGTATTGCAGGAGATTTCGGGTTAGACGGTATGCTCAATCTTTTTATGATTGAAAGGATGGATGGTTCACTAAAGCTATACAGTACAATGTTAGACCGCGAACGCACCGTTTTTTTTGTGCGACACCGCGACGGTCGCCTTATTTACCTGCAGCCGGATTTGTACATACCGCAGCTGGAATCTCTTTTTGCGGAATGTGGTGGCATCATGCGTCCCGAACCGCGTGCTCAACGCAGGTTTCGCTATACCGAAGAGGGTATAACAAACGCCATGAATGCCTACTTTGCGTGCACAGGAGAAGAGGATCGTATTGTAGGGGAGCTTGAAAGGGTAAGACCGGAAAGAACCAACTCTTTTGGTATTTTCGCCGGTTACAACACGAGCAATAGCCGGGTTACTGCATATGACCGTAATTTATACGCCGGCGTTGCCTTTGATTATATTCCGGGTTTTACCGCAGGTGCTTTTTTTGATATTCCGATTACAAGATGGCCCGTGTTTTTTCGGCCGGAGTTAACCTTTGCCACAAGGGGAGGCAATGCAGAAGTACCCTTTCCCGGTATACCGCCTGAAACCATTCTAACGGAAGATGAAATTGAGTTTAGATTCAGTTATGTAACTGCAAATATGATGTTACGATATGAGTATGCGCTTGCGGGTATCTTCCCATATTTTAATTTTGGGCCTGTAATTGCAGTTACTGTTTATGAGCGAAACATTGTTTCAAGAGATGTTTTTACCGCAGATGATGAAGTTGTAACACGATCGAACAGGGTAATTCCATTTGTAGACGATTTAAATTTCGGCCTTAATTTTGGCACAGGAGTGCGTATTCCGGTTGGATCTACCTCTATATTTCTGGAAGGTAAGTACATCCGGATTTTTTCTAATATAGACGATGGCTCCCATTCTTTCCGAACCACGGCTTTGGAGTTTACGACCGGGATTTCTTTTTAAGCAACCTTAATCTCACAACTGTATCGATTGGGAAATTTCACCGATACTGAATTGCTTAAAATCGAAAGATATTATACAAAAAAAGTCGCACCGGGGATTAACCGGGCGACTTTTTTTATGTTATAAGGCTATGCTTATACAATCCCTTAAAAGCTGTCTGATTGATGGCGTCCTCATCATATTCATAATGTGTGTCCCTTTGTTTGGGTCAGACAGTCGTAAAGAGCTAGCTTTTAGAAGTTAAACGTTATCTGTGCCAGCAGGTTACGCTCGGCCTGTGGGTAGAAATAATTGAAGCGCTGTTTTTCTCCACCGGCTATAAAACCAAAGGTATACCCGTTGCTTTCATAAAGCTCATTAAAGAGATTGTTAACCTGTAAAGAAGCCGTAAGCGAACGCATATACGGCAGTCGCGAAGTGGTGTAGCTGAGGCGCAGATCGGTAATGAAATACGGGTCGATCGACCGCTCTCTCAACGAGCTGTTATCCAGATATTGCCTCGAAACGAATTGGCTCATCAGGTCGGTTGTAAAATTTCCGTAAGTAAACCGAAGCTGTGATGCCGAGATAATTCCCGGAGAAAGTGCTATATCGGTATCACGGTATATCGTGAGCTCCTGCGTGCCGGTGTCAAAGTTGTCTGTAAACTCAGTATACTCACTAATTCGGTTGCGGGATAGCGTTACATTACCGGTCCATTCGAGCCAGCTGGTAAATCGGTAGCCGCCTTCCAGCTCAATACCGGCCCGATAGCTGTCGGGCACATTGGTGCGAATAGCTTGCCCTACGTCGTTTATCTCTCCGGTTAAAATGAGCTGATCGTCGTAGTGCATGTAGTAAATATTGGCGCCGGCAAAGCCTCTGCCAAACTGATATTGATAACCGGCTTCCAGGTTATAAAGGGTTTCTTTATTCGGGCGGGAATCGGGTGTAGACCTTGTGTATTCACGTCGGGTGGGCTCTTTCCCGGCTATGGCAAAAGAAGCGTAAAGGCGCTGATTAAGGTTGGGGCCAAAGCGGTAAACTATACCGGCCTTTGGGTTAAAAAACCAGAGCTCATCATCCTGCGTTACGTTCTCGAGGTTTCGGTCGAAGCCCAGAAACTGGTAGTAAATTCGTCGTATCTGAGCATCGCCATAAACCGTAATGCCGTCGCTTAGGTTGTAGGATAGCTTAGCATATAGGTTACCGTCTGTCTTGAAGCCGTTGTTATCGTAATACCGCTCCCTTATATCCGAATCTCCCGCAAACCGGGCCCAGATAACTTCCCCAAAGTGGTCGCCGTCGTATTCGTTATAGCCACCACCGGCAATAAATGTAAAACGATCGGTGCTGTATTCGGTACTTGCCACAAAGCCATAAAAATGGTTGTCGAGCCAGCGGCGCCGTATGATATCGCTTCGCTCTATTGTGCTTTCTCCGATTTGGACCGGACTAATGCCATACGAGCTGAGCCGGTCGTTTGCCCGAAACTCTTCGAAATAACCGCGGCCATAGGTGTAGTGCAGAGATGTATTTGCCAGCCAGTTATCGCTCAAACGATAGGTGTAATGCAGCTGGTAATGGTCTTGACGGTAGTTGTCGGTTTGGTTGTCGTAGGTAAACTCGTTCATGCGGCGATTGTTCTGCAACTCTTCTTCCGGCACGCCATTCCAGGCCTGATAGGTTTGCTCGCGCCCGCTCAGCAAATTTAGCCGAAGCAGGCTGCGCTCGCCGTAGTAGCTACCGGTTAGTGCAAAAGAGCTTAAATCTGAAAAGGCACGATCGATATAGCCGTCAGAATCTATTTTTGAAAGTCTGGCATCAAAACTCCAACCGTTAGAAAGAAGCCCGGTGCCTGCTACAATGTTATGGCGCCGGGTATTGTAACTTCCAACAGCGTTAGTAACTGAAGCGTAAGGTTCCGGATTTAGCCCGTCGGTTTGGATGTTTACGCTGGCCCCAAAAGCCGCCTGACCATTTACAGAAGTTCCAACGCCCCGCTGAATTTGCAAGTTATTAATTGATGATGCAAAATCGGGCATATTCACCCAAAAAACACCATGAGACTCGGAATCGTTAAGCGGAATCCCGTTTACGGTTACATTTATTCGGGTCGGATCTACCCCGCGAATACGTATGCCGGTATAGCCAACTCCCGCACCCGCATCGGATGTAGCAAGCACAGATGGCGCCATTTGCAGCAGAAAGGGCAAATCCTGACCCAAATTATTCTCCTGTATTTCTTCCCGGGTAAAGTTGGTGAAACTCATTGGAGTAGATTCGTCTATTCGAAGGCCGGCCACGATTACGTCGTCGCTCAAAAGAGCAGCAGGCTCCAGATAAATCGTAAGCCCCGTATTTTGCGAGCCGCGCACTCTAACTTCACGAGTGTTATAGCCAAGAAAAGATACTTCTACAGAGAGAGCTTCAGCAGGTAATAAAGTAAGGCTAAACTTCCCTTGTTCGTCGGCAGCGGTTCCATTTGTGGTATTCAGCTGCACAACTCCAGCACCCGGCAGAGGCTCCTGAGTGCGTATATCTTTTACCACGCCGCTTATGGTAAGTCGTTGGGACTGAGCGTAGGTTTCCGGCAGAATTATGAAAAGTAATGCTAAAACGAGCAGGGTAAATGCAAGCAGACTAGCGCCGGTTGCAGACCGAACTCTCGAGTTGTGTACAAAGGTATTCAATGTTTCCTCCATTATATGTATAAAACATGGTACGGAGGTGTCATGCGTGATGGTGAGCTTATAGCAGTAAGAGAGTACTTTAACAAAAATAAAAAAATAACGATTTACCAAGGTCTGATTTGGCAGTCGCAAATGCGAAAAAGTACAGCTCAAGGTTTCCCTACGCCGGTATTATCCGGATCAGGTTACGGGGTATAATCTCAGCTCGCACCGGCAAGCACCCCCAACCTCTTCATTGGTTGGTTTGATTCGTATCTTCAATCATAAATTCAGAAATCAATTTCGAATTGTCGAAAAGAACAAAGAAGCAAAGTTTATTCAACTGCGCTCATGAATTCACGAAATCGTATTACTAAATAAAGTCTAATTTTAGATACAGGCTCCAAATATAGGATCAAAAATGGAGGAGGTCAAACCGGGAATTCATTTTCGGGACAATTCCTTCATGTTTTAGCAATAAGAAGCTTGAGTTAGCTTACAGCATTAAGCCTTTTTTAAAATAAGATTTGGGTCTGGTTAAAATACGTATTTCTTAAGAATTGACTCGGGAAGGAACAGTTAATATCGATTTAGGAAATATTGAAGATGCGTAGTATTATTTTTTTTTGTAATATTGTGTTAACAGCTCTTCATATTGATTTTTTTCAACAAAAACAGTCGCTAAGCATAAATAGCCATGCGCTCGTATTGCACCTTAAATCAAACGTCATTAATTGAAGATTAAAAACTAAAATGGAACCTTTACGACTGCCAGGATTTGGTCGACTAAGCGTAAGAAGGTTTATAAAATCGTATCTCAACCAATCTATTGGAGCATTTTAATTTTGCTCCAGGGAAGAAGGCGAGCAAAAGAGTAGTTTTGTAAAGCATTCTATTCATAATTTGGGTTAATATCGCTACCCAATTACTCGGTCAAGCACAAGGCGCATTAAAAGGTTTTAGTGTGCAAAATCTGAAAAATGGAATTCTAATTGGCATTTTGGTATATCAATTTATATGGGTATGTCCTGTCTTTGATAAATGAAAATGAATGGATGCAGGCAGGTAATGAATGAAAACGCCATGTCTGTAAGAAAAAAAGTTTTTTTACTTTGGTGGTGCTGTAGGTGAGGTATTCAATTCAATCTTTGTGAGTAGCGATGGGTACTTTTAAAGTTTCAAACCATATCGTTATATAGTATATGCTTAGATAGGGTAAATATCATTTCTGCAAATCGTACGGTATAAAAGTGCTCATCATAAAGCAATTTTCAGGTCTGATTTAAAATGACAAATTATAGGAATCAGTTTTATTCTGCCATAGCGGAAAACCCGGAGCTTATTGAATTTCTTACAGAGGTTGCCCTTGACGGAGCCTGGATGTGGGATCTTGAAAATCCGGATAAAGAATGGATGAGTCCCCGATTCTGGGAACTGCTCGGCTACAGCCGTACTGCCTTACCAGAAAGTGCAGGTGAATGGAAAGAGCACATTAACGAGGATGATTTATACAGGGCCAGGGAAAGTCTTCAAAAGCATATAAATGATCCCGGCTTTCCTTTTGATGAACTCGTTAGGTTTCGCCATCAAACAGGATCTGTAGTTTGGGTTCGCTGTACAGGTATTGCCATTCGGGATGCTTCGGGCAAAGTCGTTCGCATGCTTGGTATCCATAGAAATGAAACAGAAATAAAACGAAGAGAAGAAGTTCTGTTGCGCTGTAATGGTGAGGGAAATATCGGTTACTGGGAACTCGAAACGGGTAGCAAAATGGTACATCTATCTGCTGTTGCAGCACAAATACTGGAAGTAAACGGAGAGAGTTTAAGCCCCGAAATCTTTACCACTGCTCTTAAAGGACCAAATACAGAAGTCGGGCTGAGTAAAAATTTAGAGGATATAGCTACGAAAGAAGGTGTTCTAAAAGAGGAGATACACGCCATAACGATTAAGGGTACCCAAAAGTGGATTCGCTTTGTCGCTATGGCAGAAGTCTACAAAAATAAAACCGTGAGGCTATACGGCACCTTGCAGGATATCGATTCGGAAATGCGCAAAAAGGAAGAAATGGATCTTCAAAAACAGCGTTTCCAAGGTGTATTTAACACCACTTTTTCTTTTATAGGCTTGCTTGATACCAATGGCATTGTGCTGGAAATAAATGAAACAGCGCTGGATTTTGCTGGTGTAAAAATAGCAGATGTAGCCGGAAAAAACTTTTGGGAGACTGTTTGGTGGCAACATTCCGAAGAGCAACAGCAACAGCTAAAAGAAGACATAAGAAAGGCGGCTCTTGGCAAGTCGTGCACCTACGAAGTAGGTATTACAGCGGGAGACGGTAAGCGTTTGAATATCATTTTTGGTCTGCGACCTGTAAAAGATGAGCACGGAAATGTAGTAGTAATTGTGCCGGAAGGGCGTCCTATAGAAGATTTTGTTTTCGCCAGAAATCAATTATTGGCCACTCTTGAAAGCACAGGCGTTGGCACTTGGCAATGGAGCATAAAAGACAATACTATTACTATTGATGAACGGTTTGCTGAGATCGCCGGCTACACTTTAGATGAATTCCTGCCATTTAATTATAGCAAGTGGAATGAATTGATTCACCCTGATGATAAAACAATTACAGACCATCAGCTCGATAATTGTTTGAGCGGTCTTAGCGACACTTATGTGGCAGAATACCGCATACATCACAAGAGTGGCAAATGGGTATGGGTGCGCGACCGGGGTAAAGTTTATGGATCTGATGTGCAGCAGGCCCCCGAAATAATGTACGGAACGCTCGAAAATATAGATGAGAGGAAACAGGCTGAAATGCGTACTCTCCTAAGTGAAAAACGCTTTCGCTCGTCTTTTTATGATGCTCCGGCTGGCATGGCTCTGGTAAGCGAAGACGGCCGCTGGCTAAATGCCAACGATTCTTTATGCAATGCTTTAGGCTATACTTTTAATGAGCTTCGAAACCTTTCAGTAAAAGAAATTACACATCCTGAGTATTGGGATAAAGATGTAAAAATGGCATTACAGCTGAGAAACGGAACCTTAGACAAATACCAGATTGAGAAAAGATATATCCGTAAAGACGGAAGCCAGATACACGCCATCCTGGGTGTCTCAGCTGTTCGGGACGAAAATGGTGAGTTTATTCACTACGTATGTCATGTAATTGATATTACAGCCAGAAAAGTAGTAGAAAAGCAGCTGGAAAAGGTAAATCAGTTGCTGAACGAAGCGCAGAGAATCGGCCGCATGGGGGCATGGGAGCTGGATCTGAAAACAGATCATATTTTTTGGTCTCACGAAGTTTTTAGAATTCATGAGTTAGAAAGCAATACTCCGGTTACTAAAAATGATGCTATTCGCTTTTATCATCCGGATGATCAGCCCCGTATTCAGCAAGCTCTTAAGAGAACGATTAAAACGAAAGAGCCATATGACCTGAGATGCAGATTCATCACCGCGAAAAACAATCATAAATGGGTGCGAACCACTGGTGTACCACAGGTGGAAAACGGTGTTGTTGTGCGTTTAACCGGTATCTTTCAGGATATAACGCAGCAGGAGCTGGATAAGAGGCAAATTAAAAAGGTAGAACAGTTTTCGAACGAGCTAATTGAAAACATGAGAGACGGGTTCGTCGTGGTCTCAGCCGAACTTATGCAAATAAGAGTAAATCAGTCGTTTTGTAGGATGACAGGCTTTACACAAGAGGAGCTAATTGGCAAAAAGCCTCCGTTTCCGTATTTGCCTGCTATAGGCAATGATAGCCTCAAGCAAAAATTCGAAGAAATGCTTGCTGTGGGTACAGGTAGTTTTGAGTTGACCTTTACCCGAAAAAACGGAACCCAATTTCAGGCGCTGGTAACAGCAAGCTCGCTTAATAACGAAAATGGAAATGTGGCTAATTATTTTGCAACAGTCTCGGATATATCAGAACTGAAAAAGGCACAGGTAAAATCAGAAGAACTTACGGCATTTCAAGATTTGGTGCTTAATACCATACCGGGGTATTTGTTTGTAAAAGACAGCCAATATCGTTTTGTGAATGGTAATAAGTGGGTGCAGAGGTTTTTCGAACGAATGGGTACGCCTTTGAAAATAGGCCAAACTATGATGGAAGGTTTTTCTGAAGAAGAAAAACAACTTTTCTGGGAAAGCGATCGCATTGCACTCGAAACGGGTAGCCATGAAGGCGAAGAGCAAGTTGTTTATCCGGATGGAGAAACGCAGTTCTTGCAGGTTAGAAGAGTACGATTTAAAGATCTTAGCGGAAACAACTTTATCCTGGCCCTTGCATTTGATATTACTAAGGAGAAAAAAGCTAAAAAAGAGCTTCGGTTACTTCTCGAAACTTCGAGCGGTCAAAATGCTCAGCTACAACATTTTGCGCAGATTGTGTCTCATAATTTACGCTCCCATGCGGCGGGTATAAGCGGGCTGCTAGCGCTTATAAAAATGGATCATCCCAACTTATTAAACGATGAAATCTTTGAGCTTTTGGGAAAAGCTACCGGTAATTTAGTTAAAACCATAGACGAGCTTAAAGATCTGGTACAATCTAACATGCAGATTAAAGATAAAATAAGACCACTTAATCTGTTCGATAGCATAGAACAAGTAAAAGATAGTATCCTGGCACTGGCAAACCAAAAGCAGGTGAAAATAGCAAATCAAGTACCTAAAGACATACAAGTGATGGGCATCCCATCCTATTTAGAAAGTATTTTACTCAACTTACTTACCAACGGCATTAAATACAGCCAGAAAAGAGACGAAACAGAAAGCTTTGTAAAGATTACTGCCAAACTGTATGAAAGTGAGGGCACTGCAGAAATTATTATCGAAGATAATGGAAAAGGTATTGATATGGATCAATACGGTGATAGTGTCTTTGGTCTCTACCAAACATTTCACGGAAATGATGATTCGCGTGGAATCGGTCTTTTTATAACAAAAAACCAAATTGAAGCCGTTGGCGGATCTGTAAGCGTAGAAAGTAAAGTTAATGTAGGAACGGCTTTCAAAGTGGTGTTTCACGCACAAAAAGAAGTTTGTGAAAACGCATAATCGTACAATCACAAAAATTTAATTAAACAGCCTTGTCATTATTAATGGTTAGATTGTCTAAATCAAGCACTGTTTTATAACGTATTGTTTTTGCTATCTTTTTTTGATGATCCAAAAATTGAGCCCAGCTCTGATCCCACAAAATCCGACCATTGCATGAGTCCACGCATGCAAACATCCAGCAAAATAAAATTGTTTAGGTAAAGTGTCCGGTCGGGATCATCATCGGGCGAAGGTCCGAACTTTATCCACGGCAAGCTGCTAAGCTTATGTGGATCATCTACGCCAATTCTGGAAAATAATGGGTAATAATATTGTGGATGCAGCCTGTTGTACAGCTCATTATAGTGTTTTGGGTAGTTTATCACCATAAAGGCCGTAAACACATCATCGGTAGATTCCATCTCTTCTGTAATGCGGGACGACTTTTTCAATTTTTTGAAAGTATCCCGGATAAACCTTTGGTATCTGATGCCTTCGGCCGTTCGTTCAAAGCGGTTGACAATGGCGAATATTAAGGCCGGTAATGCGACAATAAACACCAGGAAACCAAGTGGAGAACCCAGCCCAAGCAGGTAAAAGCCAACCAAAAGCGTTACGATATTGATGTAAACCGTGCCTTTTTTCTCTTCGTAAAAAGCATATCCATTTTTGAGGTCATCAACAAACTGTTCCCTGAGTGTTTCTTTGAGGGATTTCATGGTTTCGCGCTCTTCATCAGCCTTAATGGCACCATCAAGGCCGCTTTTCTTTAGGTTTTTAAGTCGGGTCTTGCTCGGGAATAAAGATTTGAGCTCGATGGGCTCACCCTTACCCGCTGTTCTTATATGATCAAGAAGTGTTTTTTCCCAGGGACGCAGATCTTCATCATTTCTTTTGTCAGTGGGTATAATGTGAATATCCGTTAGCTGAATCATCGTCTTAATCTGGAAATTAGTGAACTTCCGAATACTATCAAGACCGTAATAAAAACTGAAGCTCTTGTTTTGGAAAAGCTCCGGAGTGAATTCGGAGGTAATTCGTATGAATCCTGCTCTGCCAAGGGAAAGGAGTGCGAAGCCAATGAGCCTTAAAACATGGTTTCGGGGCTGCAGTGCAGACGCATCGTTCAAAGCTCGGATAACAGGCAGCGGTAAATTTCGCATGTCGCTCATGCTGAGCTGTTGCTCAAAATCGAGCTGTTTAACTTTTTTCTTTCTTATACTCTTCCTAAATCTGCGGGCAATCGCGGTGAACAAACTAAGAAGTAGCATTACCCAGCCAAATGGCCGCCAGAATACAAGTTTAGCCTCTGCTTCCTGTCGCCTAAGCTCACTCGCCTCGATGCGATCGATCCAGTTCTGATACTCTGCTTCAAGATCTTGAGCTTCAGGATTTGTATTTACATTGGCAGTATCGGCCTGTTGATTTGGGACGGCATCCAAGCTAAAAAGCATTTTTAAATGCGGCCGCGCTTCTGTTTGTGCTACTTTAACTATTTTTTTATCTGCTTCTTCCATGCGTTTAAGCTCTATCGGAACGTTGCGTATTGAGTTAAACAGGCGCGCAAATAAAACCTGATCCGGAGTTTGCTCAAAGCCAAGCTGCAGGGAAGTGATTGCCCGACCTGATCGTGGCCGTGTGCGTGCATCCTCAAACTCTACACCTGCGCCGAAGTTGAAACTATGATCCATAAAAGCAGACCCTCCGTCGTTCTGAATCAAGCCCTCAAGTCGGTATTGCAAGCGGAGCTCGGTATCCACAAAACGGCCAAATATGGAAAGCGTCTCGATCGGGGAGCCGGGGTGTACGAAAAACCCCGGACCGGGATCATCTGCCTCCGGGTTGGTGGCATATTCGGGCAATGACGAAAACTGCTGCAGCGGTTCGTCGTTCAGGAAAACCTCAAGATCCACAACCGGATGCCCGCCATGAGCAATATCAACCAAAATATAAGTTCTGAAAAAATTGATCTCGTATTTACGGGTTTCAGAAACAAGCAGTGAGCCATCGGTAAGTATCTGGGCTTCGATATGCAGCTCCTTAAACAAATCGGAGCTAGGCTGTGCCCCGGCAACGGATACGGGCAGGTTCGCGAAAATCCAAAGTAGAATAAATGGAATAAGATGAATACTGTAAAAGTTAAAATTATTCTTTAGATAAGCCGCACCGTTCATAATTCTTCCTTTTGGATCTTCAGTTTAGTTAGTAATCTGATAAAAGAAGGCTCTACAAAAACGGATATTGGCACTTTTCCTGCCTTATCACAAATACAAAATCCCCAAATAAATAATCTATTCGGCGGTTTTTCCCATCCGGCCTTGAATACGACCTGATTTCTGGTTTAACAAAGCCTTCTAATAATGGTTTTTTAAATAATGTCGAGACACTTAACTACAATGCGTATTCCAGGGTTGATTTCATTCATACTGCTTTACTTTAGGAGCTTGCATCCCGCGAAACAGGGTGATTTTTTGCCGAAGGGATGGGTATGGATGGGTAAAACGAATGAAATTATTTTTGTTGAAAAAAACGGAGCGCTCAAGCAGTATTATTTTCGTGAGCTTAAGCTGAAACCGGACCGTAACTATTTCAGAGATGATGAATCTATAACTATTTTCTACACGAATCGAGGCTTCGATTCGGTCTGAGTAATAAACAGCAGCCTGGAAAGGCTAAGTAATGGAGAATGGAGGAGGGTATTTCCAGTATACAATCGTGCTGAATCGTTTCTGTATTTATTCTTATACCTCTCCATCAAAAAAACT
>JAIULZ010000008.1 GCA_022565805.1 Balneolales bacterium | reverse complement strand
ATCGGGCTTCTAAGCCTAAAACTGGCCTTTTAGAAGCGCATCGAATTTGTATGCCGTAAGGGTTGCGGGTCGGCTTTGACGTGCTAACCTATTTTTGAGCTCTCCCACTGACTTCTGACTTCTGGCGTCTGGCGTCTGATCTCTGCTCTCTGTCTCCTGGCTAAAATGGCTGCTATCGATATCGCTTCTTAGAACCTGCCTACTTCATATCAGAGAACAAAAAAGCTGGCTTAAGTTTCCGCGCATCTTCATCTCACTCTGAAATAAAGCTTAATCGGCTTGCACCAGCACAATTCGTGGCTGATCCTGACGGAAAATATCGTTTCTGAAATCCCTGAACTCTTCGTAACGATCTGCTGGAAATACACCCGGCTCGAAGCGAACTTCTCTCGTATAGATTACTCGATTAGAATCCTCTTCATGAACGAAAGAAGATACATAAAGGCCAAAATCTGTTTCAAGATGAATGTTATCGGGCAGAGCTTCTATTCGATAATTTTCAGGTATAACGTAAATCAGCTGATCATGATCGTAGTAATTAGCGGTTAAGTGTACGCTTTGTGTGCGGTTTTCGACAGCAGGAACAGCACGCATCGGGCCTTCTAACAAATTGGGTTCCAGAAATAGTCTGTTGCCCATTTGTCTGCCAAAAGAAGGAAGATCCATTTCGAGCAGAATTACGGCTTCATCACTAACGGCTGCTGCCTCTACAAGATGATTAGTTATTTCGAACCGATTGATTGAAATCATATTATTTAGCCGCTGAAGCTGTTGTCCGGCCGACAATCCTGCAACAAAGCGGATGCTTTCATGCTGATGCCCGCCGTATCTCGTTTTCACCCGGGCGGATGCATCACCATTTGCCAAAATATGTATCTCAGCCTCTCTTTTTTGAAAATTCTGTTCCGGGCTTAGCCTTGGAGTTCGTACGAGGGTTCCGCCGTCTTCACTAAAGACCAGCGTATACCTGTCGTGATTCGCTCTGCCGATGTAGCCCGGTGGGAAATGGTTACTTGTAGACTCCACCCATATTGTATCTTGCTCTAGCGGGACCATTAGGATTACGTGATTAAACGAGTTAAAAGGGAACTCGGGGTCAATTTCTCTATGGAAAGTTCCGCTTTCTATAAGCGCAGGATAAGACGGTATACCGGCCACATCCAGCATGGCTTTTAACATATTTGTGAGAGCTTTGCAGTCTCCGTAACGGTTCCTGTCAGTAAATAGGGCCGTTTCGGTTTGTAGCCCACCTATGCCAAGCTGCACGCTCACATAGCGCGTATTACGCTGTAAATAGCTATAGAGCTCGAGAATAACATCCTCGGGCCTGTCATGCGAGGCTGCAATCTGCTCAACTCTTTCTATAGTAGCTGGCGTAAGCTGCTGTCGACCGCTCCACAACTCGTTAATCCATCGGCCAAAGTTGTTCCAGCTTTCCAGGGAACCGTTTTTCCCATCCATGCTAAACTGATCACTCTTTATTAGAATAAGAGGCACTAAATCTCTGGCCGCTTTGCTGAAGGGTTCTCTGCGAACTGCCGGAAGGTTTGAGGTTTCCCAAACCAGGGTTCTGTTCCCGCCCCTCAGATCTTCGGATGGCTCAGTTTCAGCAAAATTGTAAGTACGGAACTCGAAAGGCTGTAAAACGGGAAGTTTTACTTTGAAACTGGCATTTTCTACAGAGGTTCGCTCACTTGTTTGAGGAGCAAAACCAGGTAGATTAATAAAGCCTCTGTAATCGTACCGGTATTCCAGCTCGATAGTATATGGATAGCTGCTATGGTACATTTGAAACGACTTTATTCTGGCATCGTCTACAAAATTTATATTGCTGATAGCTGGATTATCGTCGATATCTCTGTTTCGGTATCTTCTTATCCGGTTACCGTTGGCATCGTACATAGCGGCCTGTATCGAGCCGATTCTTGAAAAAGAGTCGTAACGAAGCGATATATCTGCATGTGAACGTCCTTCGCTGTTCAGAATTGTTACTACCCGCCTTACATGCAGTTCACCACGCCCCGGCTCCTGGTATTCGAAGTACATGCTATATTCTCTTACAACCGCATCTGCATGAATGGTAAGCAGTGGATTCATATTGCCCACGGCAAGGTCATTTGCGACTAAATCGGCCGGCTTGGTTAAAGCAGCCGTAAACAGTGCGAATATCACTAAAAAAGGGCCATAGAGCATTGCTAAAGCATTCATGCAGATTCCGGATTAAATGACTTATTACAATAAGAATTTGGCGGTAAAATGGGTTTTATCTGGAGGCCGTTGATCTACTTAGAATAATTTGTTCTTCGTTTATGGCAACAATGTCGCTATAAAATGCACGATTTTTTTCGTAGTCTTCAGCTTCAAAAAAGACATCATTTCTTATTAAGCGTGTACTTAACTGTATGATGTTGCCCATTTGCTCTATTTGCAGCAGAAAAGCGGTATTGTCGCTCAGCTGCAAAGTTCTCGATTCGGGAATATAGTCTACTTCGAAGCCTTCCGGAATTTGGAGGGTAATGCTGTACATGTTTTCCAAGCCATATAAAAACTCAACTGGGAAATTTCTTTGTCTGTTGCTGAAAGGGTTTCTCGAAGTCTGGGTTACCATAAACGGATTTACATACATCATGTCGCCGGAAATCATAGCAAAATTTTCCGATTTTAGCTCCAGCCGGTTTTGAAGCGTCTCTTCAGGCTGATCCAGGTTTTGTGTGTCAGCAGAGATTATTTCTATATCAGGATTGTTACCCAACAGGGTTTCTCTGTAATACGTATCCTTTTCGCCGTTCCTTAGCAAAATGCGCTGGGCAATGGCTTCGTAGCCGGAGTAGCGCATTTGTAATTGTAAATCTACAGACCCATCTTCACTCAAGTTAGCTATGGCAACGGTTTGGGAGGCGCTACCGAGCTGCGCATCTATTCCTATTTGTCGCCACTTATCTCCATCAACTACCATGCCTTCATAGTTAAGAGAGCTTGGGTAAAGCATCCCGAACGGGATATCGGATGTGAGGGGATCAAGCAGGAATACTCCATCCTCGAGGTATACTTTTAGCAGTAAATGAGAAAAGTTTTCAAGAGAAGGGTTTGCCCAGTTTATATAACCCTGATTACGAACATTAATAAGCACGGGGTTAACCTCAATACCTGTTTCGCGCAATAAGTTAATTAAGATTATTGCCTTTTCAGCAGAGTTGCCGCTATTGTTACGTAAGGCATCGCGCACGCCGTTTCGGTCGGATGCAAATATGGAGTATCTGTTGTTCCAGTTTACCTCTCTGGCAACATAGTTATACAAAGCACGTGCTTTCTCAAAATCTGTGCCGAGACCATCTGTGAGCCGGGCTGCAAGCTCGCGTGTATCCCGGTTGGAGCGCATTTGCCCGTCGAAACGGTGAATGTCGGTTAGTCGTTCTGAAATGTCATCCCAGCTTTGGGTTAGATTTCTGGGTCTGCCGTTTGGCTCTAAATATGCAGAAAGAGTAAACTCAACTCTGTTTCGATAGTTATTTCTGGATGAAATATGCGACTCATTTCTGATTGCAGGCGCATTATTTAAAATAAATCTGTGATAAACAGAAATTGTGCTAGGGAAGGTATCCGGGTAAAAACCAGCGTTAGAGCCTAGCTGTACGGTTTCGTCTTTGTCGAATGGCATAAACCCTACACGATAGGTTTGAAACGTAAGCTGATGCGGTATTAATACCCGGTACTCGCTGTGCAATACCGGCTCGTGCCACTGAAAGTACCAGTCTTGTATCCGAAAACGGTTTCGTGTCATAATTTGGTAGGTATACTCTATAATCGAGCCCTCCCTTACATTCGGAAATGAGAACCGGGTAACTTCGTAGCTACCGCTTCTTTCGGAGTTGAAATCCCGGCGACCCAGCCTGTCGCGTGTAACCCGGCCATTCTCATCGCGATTAAATGTCTGAGCCTGCAGGCTGCTTAAGTTTTGAGCCCTGTCTTCTCTAAAAACTCTGAGGGTTACATCTGTGAAATCAGAGTTATCGGGATCCAGAATTTTAATGCGAATATGGCGTTTAAAAATAGAATTGCCCCTGTCGTCGAAATAACTTTCACCAAAGTCTGTAAGTATAATGGCATTGGCCTCTTCATCATCCTCAAAAGACATGATTTCCCATTCCTGATTGGATATGTTTCCCCAAGAAATAGGGCGGTCTGCAAGTGCAGAGGAGTTGAAAATAAGTAGCGCAAGAATACAGAGAGGGGGGAATAATTTAATCATAATGTGCAAGTTTATGATGCCTGTAACAATAACAGACGCTTATAGTAAAGTGTCAAATAAATAAAGGCGAGGCCTGTGTATTATCTTCCACATGAAATCAGTTGAGATTTTTAAAGGAGATGCTCCGATACTTTAAACAAACCTGTTTGCCAGGCTCAACTGAAAAAGGGTGTTTTTTGTAATGGGTGAGTCTTTTGTTAAAGCATTAACTTATTGAGAGACAACTTATATAGTAAACCTTTCAAACTCAGCATTGATAGTTTCAAAATGGATTAACAGGCAGGAAATACTGTACTAACATCAGGCATCTAGTTGTTGTAATATAACATCTGTAAAATAATGAAACCAATTAAAAACCATAAAAAAGAATATTTCGCGACAAAAATACTTTATGAGTCTGATTTTAATAGACCGATGACCGGAGGCTAAGGTTGAGGCTAAGGTTGAGGTTAAAAACAAATCACAATACCAAAACATAGCCGCAACGCGGCGACATATTCCTAGCCCGGGGTGGAAAGGCCGCTGCGAAGCCCGGTCGTGAACCCCGGGTGAGGAATGGAATTAAAAAAGCCAGAGTCGGGATGTTTTTGAAAGCAGAAAATCGGCCGAGGGCAACGTTCTAAACACATCAAAGTGATAATCTCACATGGTTGTGTCACCCAAGACCAAATTATAGGCAATCAAATTGAGGGTTTAAAATCACTTTTGCTAATCCCTCTATTCGAACTGCGACAGTTGAGTTAGTTATTTACTCTTTTCCATGTTAAAGAGGGAATCATGGATTTTTTTAACGCTGCTCGTACTTTATTTTTTCCTTTCGTAAATCGGCAATAGAATCCAGCTCAAAGACTCTTGTTGGAACGTTGAATGTTTCTGTGCTTCGCCGGTTTTCATCCATTCGGATGCGTTTCATAAGCATATCTACGGCTTTAATGCCTACTTCAAATCCGGAGTGGTTAAGGTAGGTAATGTTAGGATATAAATAGTAAGGAGCGAAGCCATCGCTTATACTTATAAGTGAGATATCATCCGGAATTTTATATCCGCTTTTGAGCAATGCATGATAAAGGCTAACCAGGAGCTCATCAGACATGCTGAAAACGGCCGTAATTTCCGGATAAATTTTCAGGTAGTCAGAAACGGCGCGCTCTAGTTCCAGAATGTGCTTAACTTCCAGAATGTGGTGCTGCTGCAGGTTTGCTTCCCCCAAGGCTGCTTTAAATCCTTTTTTTCTAAGACGGGTCATAGTAAGATTGGGGTTACCCATTAATCCAAGCACATGTTTATGGCCACGGTCAATTAGGTGTTTTGTCGCTACAAATGCCGCTTCAACATCATTCATGGAGACGTAGCTAAAACGGCTGTCTTCTACAAAACGGTCTACCATAACGCATGCAATGCCAAGAGCCTCTACTTTTTCTATATGTTCTTCATTGTCGGTTTCCTCAGAAACGCTTAGTAATATGCCTTCTACGGGAAGGTTTGCCGCATACTGCAGCATTTTAATTTCATTTTCCAGAGAATTGTCAGACTGAAGGATTATTACAGAAAAATCATGTTCGGCGGCAGCTGTATTTACACCGTAAATCATTTCGGGTATAAAAAAGGAGTGAACTTCGGGAATAATGAGTGCAATGATATTAGCATGCCTGGATTGCAGAAATCTCGCCCTTAAATTCGGGGTATAGTTCATTTCTGCGGCAAGAGCTTTTACTTTTGCTTTCATATCCTGACTAATCGCAGGATGATCTGCAAGAGCTCTTGAAATTGTGGATGGGGCTACACCCAAACTGCGGGCTAAATCTTTAATCGTAACTCTGGGCATATATCAGATAGTTATTAGAAACCTATGTAAACCCGGTTATTGGCTCGTTTCCTGCCTCCTCACCCCGATACTTCGGGGCTAGGCCTCAAATACGACTCAATCCCATGGTTTTTAAAGTCTGCCATTAAAATGGATGATAATTGTTCATTAAAAGAAGGCTTTGCAAAACCACCCTTTTGCCCGCCTTCTTTCTTGGAGCAAAAATAAAATCTCCGGCTCCGAACCTTCGTAGACTTCGATTTTAGTTATGCTCCGGCGTCGTATACGAGCAAAAATTGAAGGATTTTCAACGCCTTCTAAAAGAAGAATACAGCTACCCTAAAACCATTAAAATAATTATTTACATATATACCATCATTTTAAGGGCAAATAAAGCATGATGAGATCCGGGTTATTGCTCGCTACAGATATTGCAATCTGTTTCTGATCGGGCTTCTCATGTTTTAAAGCAGGTATTCTGAAAATAATACGGGTCGCATGGCTCCACCAGGTACATTTTGTCTACATTTTATCAATGGTGTACATTAAAGCGTTTAAAGCCGGATTGGCCATTTTACGCCAAAAATATCGCTCCATTTAATTCACAAACGTTTGCATTATGAAATTATTAAAATTGTGCTAAATAATATAGCTTTAAAAGCGCTTCCAAGAAAGCGTTTTAACTGCAGCTTGTTGACCTCATAGATACATGCTGTTGGTTGTGTTGGATTGATCTGTGCGGAAGCAGTGGAAAAGATCTGCTTCCGCTCCTTTTTTTAGAAATACAGCATTGTTGAGGGCAGGCGTCGGCGCCATTAGAGGGATTCGGAGTTCCCATTTCCGTTGCGTAAGAATTGAGGGTAGTGCTTTTTAACTAAAAGAATGTGTTGAACCAAAAATAGGAAAAGGTTAAATGCCTGATGTATCTATTTCGCTTATTGATTACATACTTATAGCTGTTTATTTCAGCTTTGTTATCGGCCTGGGTTTCTATTTTCGAAACCAAAGCAAATCTGAAGAGGATTATTTCCTCGCCGGCCGGGCACTCACATGGCCAATTATTGGTTTTTCCTTATTTGCCAGCAATATGGGCAGTATCAGTCTGATTGGATTGGCCGAAAGTGGCTACCGATCTGGTTTTGCTGTTTTCAGCTATGAGTGGATGGCCACCATCGTTCTGATACTGTTCGCTATTTTCTTTTTACCCTACTATCTCAAGAACAAAATTTATACCATACCCGAGTTTCTCGAGCTTAGGTATGGCCGTTTTGCCCGCTCTTATTTCTCGGGCGTTACTATGTTCCTGAATGTCTTCATAGATATTGCTTCCGGACTTTTTGCCGGAGCACTGGTTGTTAAAATGGCTTTTCCGGAGCTTTCGCTTACAACTATTATATGGGTTATTTCCATTGTGGCTATGTTTTACACTATGCTTGGTGGTCTTGCCTCTGTTGTATATTCCGATACTATACAAGCTATTCTTCTCATTATTAGCTCCATTGTGGTAACCATTTCTGCTTTTAATGCAGTTGGTGGCTGGGATAATATAGTTGCCAGTGTTGGCAGCGAACATCTGTCTATTATTCGTCCGGCAGACGATCCGGATCTTCCGTGGCCTGGTCTTTTTTCGGGGGTTTTTCTGCTAGGTTTTTATTTCTGGGTTACTAATCAGTTTATTGCACAGCGGGCACTAGCTTCTAAAAGCACAAGGGAAGGGCAGTGGGGCGCTTTGTTTGCCGGTTTCCTCAAGTTGTTTACGCTCTTTATTATGGTTTTGCCGGGCGTTATGGCGCTTATGCTATATCCCGAGCTTGATGAAGCCGTAAATGCCTATCCTGCACTTATTTTTGACCTGCTACCTGTTGGCTTGCTCGGACTCACACTCGCCGGCTTTATAGCAGCGCTTATGTCTAGCGTTGATAGTGGCCTCAACTCAGCTACTACTCTATTTACCTACGATTTTTATAAGAAATTCAGACCCGATGCCGACCTTAAACAAACAATGGCTGTATCTAAAGTGGTAATGTTCGGGTTAACAATTGTTGCTGCTCTATGGGCACCTCAGATTGTTAAGTTCGAATCGTTCTGGGATTATCTACAGATGGTATTATCCTTTATTTGTCCTCCTATTGTTGCTCTTTTCGTATTCGGGCTTTTCTCTAAACGAATTAATACAAAAGGTGCAAATGCATCTATTATAACTGGCGTAGCACTAAGCCTTATGAGTCTTTTCTACAAGATCTATGTTAATATTACCGGAGTAGAAGATATCCTGCCTCATTACCTTTATCTTGCAGGCATCATCTTTATCGTTTGCAGTATTATTTTGGTGGGCGTAAGTCTCTTAACACCGCCTGATGAAGGAAAAGACTGGAAGAAACTGATTTATGATCGTTCTTTCTTCGATGCAGAAACCGTAGAGCTGGCAGATTTACCATGGTATTATAACTACCGCTATCAATCGGTGGGGCTATTAATTCTGGTTGCTGCTCTGCTCATTATTTTCTGATTATGATATTATTACCTGAGATCACGAGCCTTCGATATAAAGGCTAAAACAGGAGTCGTTAGATGGATCCAAATTTCAAATTCTGATCCCAAAATTGAATTATGTCTCAAAAACAAACTATTGTTGGTATTGGCGAAGTACTTATAGATCGGTTCCCGGAATACTCGAGATTGGGCGGTGCGCCGTGTAATGTAGCTTATAACGCAACGGTTCTGGGTCAAAATGGGATTTGTTTAAGCGCTACCGGAGACGATGAAACAGGCCGGGAAATACGGAAAGAAATTATTTCCAAAGGTCTTTCAGACGAATGGATGCAGCTTAGCAACAAGCCTAGTGGTGTTGTAGATGTAACTTTTAATGAAGGCGAACCTTCGTTTTCGATCGCTTCGAATGTTGCCTGGGATGATATTCGCTGGAACGAGCAGCTTCCCGCTCTTGCAAAAAAAACACACGCTGTTTGCTACTCTACTCTTGCTCAGCGGTCTGATAGAAGCCGTAAAACCATTCTGGCATTTTTAGATCATATGCCCGAAAGTGCTATAAAAGTTCTTGATTTGAATTTGAGGCCACCATTTTATACTAATAAAATTATACACGATAGTCTGTTGCGTGCCGATTTTGTTAAAGTGAACGAAGAAGAGTACAAGTATATCACTGAGATGACAGGGGAGAAGCACCCCGTAGATGCTTTGTTTGAGATTTATGACCTTAAGGGGATTATTCGAACCCGGGGCGCCGATGGTAGTGTGTATATTACTACATCCCTTACTACCGAATTCCCTGCCGAAAAAGTAAATGTTAAAAACGGGGATGCCGTTGGAGTGGGAGATGCTTTCATTTCCTGTATTATACTTCATTTGCTAAAAGGTTCCGGACCACATGAGATGATGAAAAAAGCCAATACTTTTGCCGGCTACGTTGCTTCACAAAAAGGAGCTATTGTCGATTTTCCACCAAACCTGATATCCCGCGTAATTTGATCTGATGCATTACTTCAGCGAAATATCCCGAAAAAGAGCAAAAATTAAGATAAGAAGTGAAGTTGAGGCCGCATTAAAGGGGCTCAAGAAAACCCATAAAGATGCGTTTCTGCAGCGCTACGACTCTAGCTTTGAAGATCTTGCCAGTTTACTACACAGCCTGTATGCCGACCAGTACGATTATTTCGATGTGCTTAGGTCACTTTGTGTACAGCTTGCCGGCAGCTGGAAGTCAAGAGCAGAATGGCTTAAAAAACAAGACGGTAGTCGTATAGAAAACAGTAGCTGGTATCAAGATTCGGGTATGGTGGGTGCAGTTTGCTATGTTGATTTGTTTGCCGGAGACTTAAAGGGTATAGAGCAGCAAATACCCTATTTTAAAGAACTCGGTATACGATACCTGCACCTTATGCCACTTTTCGACTCGCCGAAGGAAGAGAATGATGGAGGCTATGCGGTTAGTAGCTACAGAAAAGTTAAGGAAGGGCTGGGTACTATGAAAGGCTTGTCTGCGCTGGCCAAAAAGCTACAGGCCGATGGTATTTCTCTGGTTCTCGATTTTATAAATAATCATACTTCAGACGAGCACGAATGGGCAGTTAAAGCAAAGAACGGTGATCCTGAATTTCAGCAGTATTACTATATGTTCGATGATCGTACCATTCCGGATCAGTTTGAGCCGTATCTTCGCGAAATCTTCCCGGAATCCCGCAGAGGTTGTTTTACCTACAACGAAGATGCCGCCAAATGGGTCTGGACCAGTTTTCACAGCTATCAATGGGATTTAAACTATCGTAACCCGGAGGTGCTTGCTGCAATGGCTGGCGAGATGCTTTTTTTAGCCAACCAAGGCGTAGAATTTCTCCGGCTCGACGCTGTACCATTTACATGGAAAGAAGCCGGCACAAATTGTGAAAATCTACCGCAGGCTCATGCTATAATAAAAGTATTAAACGTGTGCGCAAGGCTTGCAGCGCCCTCGCTCATGTTTAAATCTGAGGCAATAGTTCACCCCGATGATGTAAGCAAATATGTACATCCGGCGAAATGTCAGGTTTCGTATAATCCAACCTTGATGGCCCTGTTGTGGGAAGCTCTTGCAACCCGAAGCTCCAGACTTTTAACCGAATCGCTGCATCATCGTTTTCGCATACATCCAGATACATCCTGGATTAACTATGTTCGGTCTCACGACGATATTGGCTGGACTTTCTCCGACGATGACGCCGCTAATCTTGGTATAAACGGGTATGATCACCGGCATTTTTTAAACCAGTTTTATAGTGGCCGGTTTACTGGCTCATTTGCTAACGGTATGCCGTTCCAGTACAACCCTTCTAACGGGGATATGCGTATTTGTGGTACTACAGCTTCTTTAGCCGGTATAGAGAAGGGAATACAAAGCGGAGATTCCGATTTTGTTGCAGATGGCGTTAGGCGAGTGTTGCTTATTTACGGGATATGCATGAGTGTAGGTGGTATTCCGTTAATTTATCTGGGCGATGAAATCGCATCTCTTAACGATTACGGTTTTAGCGAAGATTCTAATAAAAAAGGTGATAGTCGCTGGGTGCATCGCGTTGCTGCAGACCAGGATTTGATGAAACTGGTTTTTGAAGCAAAGCCAGACTACAAGCCAAATAATCTGAGAGAAGAGGCCGCACTAGGCCTTTGGAACGGATTACGGAAAATGATTGCCATACGAAAAAAAACGAACTGCTTCAGTAAAAATGAGATATACATACCACCCCATAGCTGGAGTTCACTTCTGGTTTTTGTTAAAGATTCCGGAAATGAAAAAGTTGTAGTTGTGGCAAACTTTTCGGAAAAAGAACATTTGATAAGCCTTGAAGATATTAAGGCAGCTAATGCGGGAACATTTACCGATCTGCTGAGCGGTAATACTTTTGCTTTCGATACTAAACATACATTTCCGGGTTACGGCCTTATGTGGTGCAAGTTACAGAGCTAAAACCATTTGCATCACTAAATGTGTATTAATTAAGGACTACAGTAAACCCGTTGTCTATGGGTAAATTTTGCTGGCTATATAAATCTGTCTTTTGGCTCTGCTAAGGGATTAATACTACAAGACCTGACAATTAATTTGGTAGACAGCAACAGTGTATTTCTGTATTAAGAATCGGGCTGCAGGCTCGATGCTTAATACGATCCGCACTCCTTTTAGCCCTATTCAGGTTAGTTCTTCGGAGCTAAGCTCTGTTTATTTTAGATAAGATGCCGGATCTTTGCCAAAACGCTGTATAAACAGTTTTTTCAAATAGGAGGGCTGTGAAAAGCCAATATCGAAGGTTAGCTCACGTAAAGTGGAAACTTTTTTGCGTTCGAGCAGGTGTCTGGCGTGAAGTAGCCGGATTTCACGAATAAAGTTATTTGGTGTGAGTCCGGTTTCTTGCTTTATTTTCCTGAACAGCCCTCTTTCCGAAATGTTTAGCTCGTACGCGAAATCAGACAACGTCATATTAGGGTCGTTAATACGTTCGAGTACTAATTTTCGCAACTCACCAATCAGATCTTCCCTTTCTAAGGCTTCTTCGGCAGCGTTGAATTTTTCCTTAATTTTGCCCTGTTCCGTGCCGGTGCTTGCTGCTGTAGCTGGTTTATTGTAACCATTGCTATTCCTATTGGCACTACCATTACCATTGTCTTGCGAAACAAGAACAGATTCGGGCTCTTCGTCTTCATTGGTAGTATTTTCAGCTTCAGAAAGTCGTTGATAGCTAAGTCGTACCAAATTAAGACATCGTATTACGAGCTCATCTGCTTCAAAAGGCTTGGTTACATAATCGTTAACTCCGAGGCGGAGTGCTTTAATTTTCTCATCAAGATCGGCTCTGGCTGTAACAAAGATAACCGGTGTATGCTCATAATGAGGGAGTTTTCTCATTTGCTCAGCAAGTTCGTATCCATCCATACCTGGCATCATCACATCTGTAACAACAAGTGCATAGTGGTTCTTATTTGCCGTTTCCAGCTTCTTTAATACTTCAAGGCCGTTTTCGGCCAAGTCGATATTAAAACCCTGGTCTTTAAGCAAACGACCGATATAAAAACGCATTTCCGCATTATCGTCGGCAACGAGTATGTTCATATCTTTAGCCATAAAAGATAACTGAGGCACGGCATCATCGTAAGGATCTTCTATAAATTCGTCGTATTCGCTATCAGGCAGATTTTTGGCGTTAATTACTTCATAATCCGATGCCTCTACTTCGCCTGCAAAACGCCTGTCTGATAAAGGAATTCGTACAATAAAAGTGCTTCCTTCGTTTAATGTACTATGTACCTCTACAGTACCTCCCATCATTTTTACAAAATTCTTACAAATAGGCAGACCTAACCCGAGCCCCTCACTATAATCTTTTGGCGATTGGGAGTTAGCAGATTTAAAATAGCGGTCAAAAAGTTTTGGGATGTCATCTGCCGGAATACCTTTACCGGTATCTTCTACTCGAAATACGAGACTGTCATCTTCCTCGAATGCAGAGATTTCAATAAGACCGTCATTATCTGTGAACTTAATTGCATTGGAAATAAGGTTCATCAGAATTTTCTCGAGTTTATCCGGATCTGCGAAAATATTAGGTAGCTGATCATCTATACTCACATTAAACTTTATTTTCTTGCTCTTGGCAAGCGATTCGAATGAGTAAACGATTTTGCGAATAAGCGCATTGGTTGCAACTACAACTTCCTTAAGCTCAACAGCATTATCATGTATTCGGGTGATATCCAGAATCTGACTAATAAGCTGATTCATGCGGTAGGCGTTATTCTTTGCTACTTTATAAGAGCTGTCGTTGCGATCAATATTTTTACCAAGCTCTTCGAGATTCCCTATGATAAGCGTTAGCGGGGTTCTAAGCTCGTGAGAGATATTCGAAAAAAGGAGGTCTTTAATTTCAGAAAGTTCCTTGAGCTCGCCCTGTGCTTTTTCCAGCGCTAGTTTTTCGGATAGCAAATCTTCTGTTTGCTCATCAATTTTCTTTTGCATCTCTTGCTGTTTACGCCTGAGATTTATTGTGCGTAAAGAAGTGGCCGTTGCAATTAGGCCAATTAGCAACAGAGTATAAAATAAGAAGGCCCAGGCAGATAGATAAAGCGGAGCGCTAATGGAAAACGGATATAAAACAGGTTCGGAAATTCCTGCTGGTGTTAAGGATCTGATTTCGAATACATAGCGGCCATGGGGCAGACCAACAAACTCTCTAAAGGTACGAGTCGACCATTCGCCCCATTCCTCTTCATATCCGGCCAATCTTGTTTGAAATAGAATTTCTGTATCCTGAGAAGGGAATAGTGGTTGCGAATAAGTAAAGCTGATGCTTCTGTTGTGATAATCCAGTGCAGGGTTGTATATCTCAAAGTTTGCTGCGCCTCCATAAAAAAGAGAGTCTGTTCCAACAACAATAGAGCGAATTGCCGGCAGAAAATCTGATGGCACAGATACATCATGTCTACGCGGTGAACCGTGATAATCGTGTTTGAAATCTGTTACAAATATGCCTCTGGATGTATGTTTAAAACGGAAACGATCATTGGTGTAAAGACCCAGAAATGGGTAAGACTCATAATGACGCGAGGATAGAGAGTCGATATGTACCCGGCCGTCTTCAAATAGAGTAATAGTTGATGCTTCTACAGTATTTCTGCGGGTATGGAATACAAAACTACTGTCAGTTTTTTCTGTGTAAAAAACGGCTTTTCCGTCTGGAAAGCGCAGATTCGGGGCATATGGCTCTGTATGAGAAAGTCTAACTTGATTTTCGGCGTAGTATTCAGGAAGTAGTCTTCGCAAAGAACTGCTTGGGTAATGATGTAAAATTATATCCCCATCAATAACAAACATATCTATGAACAGATCATCGCTGTATTCATCCGTAATTATGGGAAAAGTAAAGACGTTGATATCTGTTTTGTCGCTAAAAAAACCATCAATAGATTCATCACTATTGGTGAAGCGAAATAACGAGCTGTTTTCACTAACGGCCCATAACGCGTTATCTGCTCCCCATACTAATTTAGATAACCGATTAGAATAGCCCTCATAAACGAAATTAGCATTTATTGGAAAAGGGGTCGTACTCCAATCGGTTTCTGTGAAGGAAACATGGCCATTACCACTAATTACAATCTGACTGCTATTTCCCGGGTTATGCAAAAAAGTGAGGTCTCCCCAACCTGCTCTTTCTTGTGTTGTTTCTTTAAAGGTGTTTCCATCCCAGTACAGAATTTTGTTGCGCGCCAATATGGCCAGCGCATTCGTGCCAAGGGGAGTTGTAACCAGCTCGCTTTTGAAAACCTGATGCAAGTTTTCTTCTTTAATAAAGACGAGGTCGCCATCATACCGAATGGCATTATCGGATGTAAATACCCAGAATTCGTTATTGAACTCGTTCATGCCGTATGGTACCCCGTTAAGCTCATCTTTTCTTTCGATAAGCCAAGGGTATCTCGGATCTCGGATGTATGTAATTCCATCGCCTGTGCCCAGCCATATGTTGCCACGGGAATCTTTGTAGCTAAACATAACAGTATCGCCCGATAACCCTGTAGTATTATCGAGATTGAAGCGTATGCTGTAGTTCTTATCTACATAAAAAAAACCGTGATTTATTAAGCTAAACCCGAATGAGCCATCATCAAAAACTGCGGTATGGTATATTAAGCGAGATACATTGTAAAAAGTATCGCTATTGTGGCCTCCAATTATAATTTCTTCGCGAAAATCGAAGGTGTCGGGCTGGAAAGAAAATAGCTGATAACCACGCTGCAGCAACCATAAAGCCTCGCCTGTATGTTCATCAAACTTCCAGAACTGAGAACCCTGCATACTAAGCGGAGTGGTTTCAAAGGGTTTTAAATCTGTTAGTCCGGTATTCGTAACTTTCGCCAGAAACTGATCAGACCCTTTAAAGACGATTGCGAATAGCCCATCTGTTCCAGGGTAAAGCGATGTAAACTGATATTCTGTTTCGTATTGATAAGCAGTCTGGGTTTCCGGAGAGAAGCGAACAAGAAAGCGGGTGTCTCTGATGTAAATTTCTCCATTATAATACAAAAGCCTCCAGCCTGTAAATGTACTTAAGCCAAGGTCATGTATTTTGTGCGATAGATCAGTAAAAGTGGTTTCACCACGACTATTTGAATCTAAATATCCGAATGAATTTCTGCCTGAGGCAAAAATGCGGCCTTCTTGTGTTGTGGTAAAGGCCCGCATTGGAGCGTTAGTTTCTATTAAAGACCAGTTTATGCCATCATACTCTAAAATGCCACCGCTATTGGCTACGTAAATTATACCTCTGCTATCTTCTGTAATGCTCCAGTTTTGGGTTGCAGCGCCGTAATCTGAAGGCAAAAAGTGGTGTAAAAAGGGCTGGGCTTTGTTATTTACAAATTTTTCGACCGTACTCTGCTCATTACTTTGTGCGTATAGCGACAAATAAGGAGCTAAGAACAGAATAAGTAATAACACTACTGCATGAAAGTAGTAGTGTTTTGGTGCTTTAAAGCAGGAAAAACAATAATTTATAACAGACATTTAACTGCCTTTTCAGAGTTAAGTGTAGTCTTAATTGCAGTGCAAAATATTTTCTGATCCAGCTTGATGCTGATCTGTAGCATAGCAATATACGGTAATGAATATTGAGCTGGGGTTTTAGCTCAGTCTTTTTAAACTATTCAAAATTTACTAATTGCAATATATAGTATGATGCTAATGTAACAAAAGTCTCGAAATAGTGATTGTTAGTTGCTACTAAGGCTTCTATTATAAAGGTAAAGGAATCGAAAAATATTACCGAACTATTCTGCACTGTAAGACAATCGAAAACAATTTCATTCAAAATATAAAGAGTGCAGGCGGAAATTAAATCAGTTTTCATTGAAACTGTATTATAGGAGTATAACCAAAAATTTTAAATAAAAACTCTGGCCTCCAAAAATTTTAAAGAACTGTATTTAATAATTGTTGCGTATGCAGAGTGAAATGGCTAAGTAATGGCAGACTTTACAAAACTGGTTAACTGTCGGTCTGCTACCTGTTCGAACTTACACATTCGGTCTTGGGTGTTAATTTCAATCAGAACTTGATGCCGGGTTTACTCGAATCAGGATTATCTATAGTTTTCTGCTTTACTAAAACAAACATTTTACAAAAACCATAGAAAGTAAATCAGTGGTTCGTATGCTTAATTATTGCTGAGTAAAACCATATCGATTTCTTATAGTCATTCGGGAAAAAGTGTATATGAACTATTGGTTTAAATGGTGCAGAAATTGTGAGTCTTAATTATACTTGGAAAGCGCTTACAACATCTATATCAGCTTAAATCAGGCATTTTTTCAAGAGTTTTATTAACTCGAAAAAAATGTTAGGATTTAATTTCTCATGTGTTAGACATTAAGTTTAAACTTTGATTCAGGAAGTAATTAGAAGAGATAAACTAATTTTTACCGCTGTAAACTATTTATGGTCAATAATTTCGACGTTTGACTACTGGAGGAGCAATTTTCAAAAAAAAGTTTCATTTTTTTTTGAAAATACTTTCATCTTTAATTGAAAATTCATTTATTGGGGTGTATAAACATCAGGGTAATAAACAAATTGAGCTCAAAAAGCGCTTTTTTGAGTATTAATATCATATTTAAATCGGAATATTATGGAAAAATATATTTTAGCTCTGGATCAGGGCACTACAAGTTCACGTGCTATACTATTTAACAAGGCAGGCTCAATCGTTTCAGTTGCACAAAAGGAATTTCGTCAGATTTATCCTAAGCCAGGTTGGGTTGAGCATGATCCTCAGGAAATTTGGTCTACACAGGCCGGTGTAGCCGCAGAGGCTGTAACCGCCAAAGGATATAATGGGAATAACATTGCGGCTATTGGTATAACAAACCAGCGGGAAACCACCGTAGTTTGGGATCGCGAAACCGGTACACCTGTATATAATGCAATTGTGTGGCAGGATAGGAGAACATCCGAATTTTGCGATGAATTGAAAGAAAAAGGATTGGCTGGAAAAATTCAGGAAAAAACCGGATTGGTTCTGGATGCATATTTCTCCGGTACAAAAGTTAAATGGATTCTGGATAATGTTGAGGGTGCCAGGAAAAAAGCAGAAGAAGGAAAACTTGCTTTTGGTACTATCGATTCCTGGTTAATCTGGAACCTTACCCGTGGTGAGCTCCATATTACCGACGTAACCAACGCTTCTCGTACGCTTCTGTTTAATATCAATACTATGGAGTGGGATAAAGAGATGCTTGAAATTATGGATGTGCCCGAAAGCATGATGCCGGAAGTTAAGCAGTCTTCTGAGCTCTATGGTCGTACTAAGACAACGATTTTTGCATCAAAGGTTCCTATTGCAGGTATAGCTGGCGATCAGCAGGCAGCACTTTTCGGCCAGATGTGTAATAAAGAAGGTATGGTGAAGAATACCTACGGCACAGGGTGCTTTATGTTAATGAATATTGGTGAGAAGCCAGTGCCTTCTAAAAATAACCTGCTAACGACTGTTGCATGGAAGATTAATGGTAAAACAACGTATGCGCTTGAGGGTTCTATTTTTATAGCCGGTGCTGTTGTTCAGTGGCTACGGGATGAAATGGGTCTTATTTCTAAATCGAGCGATGTTGAGAAATTGGCATCCAGCGTGGAAGATGCCGGTGGTGCTTATTTAGTTCCGGCTTTTGCTGGTTTAGGCGCACCCCATTGGGATCAATATGCACGAGGCACCGTTGTTGGCATGACAAGGGGAACGGGTGCCGGGCATCTTGCAAGGGCTTCTCTGGATTCCATCTGTTACCAAACCCTTGATGTTTTGAGCGCAATGAATGCCGACTCCGGTATAGATATGCGCGAATTAAGGGTAGATGGTGGAGCAACTGTTAATAATCTGATGATGCAGTTTCAGTCCGACATTTTACAGGTGCCTGTAGTTCGCCCCAAAGTTACCGAAACTACCGCTCTAGGAGCAGCTTATCTGGCTGGTCTGGCAGTTGGCTACTGGGAAACAATGGATGAAATAAGTGAGCAATGGCAAGTTGATAAACGCTTTGAGCCATCTATGGATAAAGAAAAGGTTGCCGAGCTTACAAAAGGCTGGAAAAGAGCAATTAAGGCCGCACGTACGTGGTCAGAATCCCGGTAAGTAGCAAAATTATTTAGTATCTAATGAGGAGCCTGGCACCGGGTCAGGTTCCTTATCATAAAACTCTGCAAGCGAGGTTTACTCTATGAAAAGACAACAGATGTTAGACGAAGTTCGTAATTATTCGGGCTTTTGGGATGTAATTATTATTGGTGGTGGTGCAACGGGCCTGGGTTCTGCGCTGGAAGCAGCATCACGCGGTTATAAGACATTATTATTGGAGAAGTACGATTTTTCGAAAGGTACATCAAGCAGGTCGACCAAACTGGTACACGGTGGTGTGCGCTATCTGCAGCAAGGCAATGTAAGCCTTGTGCTGGAGGCACTTAGAGAACGCGGATTGATGATTCAAAATGCGCCTCACCTTTGCCGAAACCAATCTTTTGTAGTACCCAACTACGATTGGTGGGGTGGCCCGTTTTATGGTGTTGGTATGAAAGTTTATGATATGCTTGCCGGAAAATTAGGCCTCGGTCCTTCCAAAATTTTATCACGTGAAGAAACCATTAAAAGACTGCCAACGATAGAGCCGGAAGGCCTTAGAGGTGGAGTAATTTATTATGATGGCCAATTCGACGATTCACGTTTGTCAATTAACCTGGCTCAAACCGCTGCAGAACAAGGCGGATGTTTGTTAAACTACATGAGTGTAGAAGGTATTATTAAGAGCAAAGATAATATTGTACAGGGTGTTAAAGCAGTAGATACTCTTAGTAATGAAGAATATGAAATTAACGGTCGCGTTGTAATTAATGCCACCGGTGTATTTACAGACTCTATCCTCAAAATGGATAACCCCGAATCTAAGCCGATGATTAAACCCAGCCAGGGAATTCACATCGTTTTAGATAAAGAATTTTTACCCGGAGATTCTGCGATAATGGTACCGCAGACAGACGACGGGCGCGTACTTTTTGCAGTACCATGGCATGATAAAGTGGTTGTCGGTACGACCGATACGGCCATGGATGCGCCGGATTTTGAGCCCAGAGCACTTGAAGAAGAAATTAATTTTGTAATGGTGCATGCTGCAAGATACCTCACAAAAGACCCCGAAATTAAAGACGTTAGAAGCGTTTTTGCGGGTCTGAGACCATTGGTAAAACCACAGGACGACAAAGGCACTGCTGCTATTTCAAGAGACCATACCCTTTTGGTTTCAGAGTCGGGGCTGGTTACCATTACCGGTGGGAAATGGACGACTTACAGGAAAATGGGTCAGGATACGATTGATCAGGCCGCAATTGTCGCCGGATTAGAAACACGAAACTGTGTAACCGAAAATATGCGGATTCACGGATGGCTGAAAAACACAGATAAAGATGATAATTTGCATCTTTACGGGTCTGATGCACCATCAATCCGGAAATTATATGCCGACAGGCCGGATCTTAAAGAGCTACTGCACAAAGACTTGCCTTATATACGTGCAGAAGTTGTATGGGCTGCAAGAAATGAAATGGCAATGACCGTAGAGGATGTACTGGCGAGAAGAACCAGAGCTATACTTCTTAATGCTAAAGCCAGTATGGAGGTTGCTGCCGATGTAGCATCATTACTTGCAGAAGAACTTGGTTACGATGAGGCGTGGCAAAAAGCACAGGTGGATACCTATAAAAAACTTGCAGAGGGGTATACATTAAGCTGATTCCCGTCTCATCTAATACCATTTTAAAAACACGTTTTTAGTAGAGATGTACCAAAAAGGCAGTTTACACTGTACGTGGGGGTGACTTGTTCCTGAGTTAGGGTACATCTTTGCTAAAAATCTAAACTAATAATAAAATCTTAGGAGATTCAGAATATGAGTCCATTTGTTGCAGAGTTTATAGGTACTGCTATACTAATCCTGCTTGGTAATGGGGTTGTAGCAAACGTGGTACTTAATCAAACGAAAGGAAACAATTCAGGCTGGATTGTAATAACATTTGGCTGGGGTATGGCCGTCTTTACTGCTGTTTTTGTTGTGGGTCAGTTTTCTGGTGCACACATTAATCCTGCGGTTACAGTCGGCCTGGCTACAGCTGGTTTATTCGATTGGGCACAAGTGCCGGCTTTTGTTGCAGCTCAGGTATTAGGTGCCTTTACCGGCGCAGTACTTGTATGGTTGGCCTATAAAGATCATTTTGCGGCAACCGAAGACGGCCCCGCCAAGCTTGCCGTACACTCTACCGGTCCGGCAATTCGTAATTTGCCAATGAATACGGTAACGGAGATAATAGGTACAATAATGCTTGTTTTTGGTGTATTCTATCTTGCCTCACCCGGATTTATGACCGCAGACGGGCAAATGCTGGAAGCCATCGTAATTAATGGGCAGGAAGTAGGATTTGGTCTGGGCTCATTATCGGCTCTTCCGGTTGGTTTATTAGTATTGGGTATTGGTTTATCACTCGGTGGACCAACAGGCTATGCCATTAACCCTGCTCGTGACCTAGGTCCACGTATCGCCCATGCCGTGTTGCCAATTCCTAATAAAGGCGACTCTGACTGGGGATACTCATGGGTACCCATTGTAGGCCCTATTATTGGCGCAGTTATCGCAGCCCTACTCTTTGGCCTGTTTAACTAAAAAGTAAAATTTCTTTTACCAGGCTGGTTTTATGGCAGGGCTGATATATATACCGAATTACCCTGATTATTTCTTTAATTCAGCTCTGCCATAAGGCAGCTTTAAAACCCGAAATGCCAATCTGTTTTTTTGCTTAATCCTATTTATAAAGTAGAAAGTATAAAACATATGGCAGGTAATAAATCCAACATATAAATAAGTATAACTTATCTTTACCATTACTATTATGAATAAAAAAATCTTAGGTCTTTTATCTGCAGCAGCAGTTCTTTTTATGACCTTTGCTGCTCTTCCGTACGAAGCCAAAGCACAAGAGCTTTCCGTAGATCCCGGAGCGACAATAACCAGCCGGTTTATTTACCGCGGTTTAGATCTTGGTTCTTCGCCTCAGGTACAGCCAATGGTTGGTTTCAACTATGGTAACTTCAACTTTTCACTATGGGCTTCGCACCCATTGGCATCTACGCCCGATGGCGATGATTACAAAGAAGTTAAATTCTGGATGAATTACACCATCGATCTCGACAGTTTTAGCATTACTCCTCAGTTTGAGAACCACTTTAATGCAAATGGTGATATTACTGAAGGTGATAATTACTGGTGGCAGGCCTCTCTTCGTTTTGCCGGCAAAGGTGATGTAGCACCCGACTTTCTAGTTGGATATGCGTTTTCTACTGCAGATGGCGCCGAAGATACTATTTACCTCGAAGCCGGTGTAAATTTTTCGGTTGGGAATACAGGTCTGAGACCGTTTATCTCGGGTCAGTATTCTGATGAGGGCGGTTTTGTTGATCTTGGTTACGAAGGTGATTTCGTGATAAATCAGGTTGGTTTAGGTTTGTCCCGATCACTCAAGATTTCAGACTCTATCTCAGTTCCTGTGGGCGTACTCTTCGCCATGAATCCTAAAACTGAAAGAGCGTTTGCTGCTTTTAGTATAAGCTTCTAAACTACGAATGGATGATTTACGGGCACAAACGGCTTCCTCACAAGATTTGCTTAACGTAGCTGTTTCTTTCGCCCGACCAAACCTTAACGGGATAATTTGAGGTGTCACGCATTTCTGCTATGCAGGGATGCGTGTACCGTTTAAGAATAATTCACGCTGTTGTTTCTTCAATATTTCCGGTAATGGATACACTTTCCTATTCCCGAATTATGATACTATAGCAATAGATAGAAGGGCTTGAAAAACCTTCTGACAGTGAATTACGAAGTAGAAATTTCGGCTTTACATCATACTCTTACTCAATAATATGGTCTGCCGTTTTTTAGACAGTTTTCCGGAAATGCTTTAATGGGAGAACAAAGTATTTCCGCCTCAGAAAGTAAGGTCTAATTTAGTTAAACAAGCCTCAGATCGTAGAATGATTCGCAAATTGCACTGTTAAAAAATTGCAGATATACTTGAATGTTTAAATAACCCAAAATGTAACCAGGAGAAAGCCAATTATGAAAAAATTGATCAATAATCCGGACGATATTATTAAAGAGCAGCTCGAAGGCATGCAGGCCGCTCATCCGGATTTAATTAAAGTGAATTTTGAGCCGTACTATATAACACGAGCGGGTGGCCCGGTTAAAGGCAAAGTAGCTCTTATTTCTGGTGGTGGCAGCGGTCATGAGCCAATGCACGGCGGTTTCGTTGGCCACGGGATGCTTCATGCAGCATGCCCCGGAGAGGTCTTTACTTCCCCTACACCAGACCAGATGCACTTGGCCGCAAAAGCAGCAGACGGTGGTGCCGGAGTACTTAATATTGTTAAAAATTATACCGGCGACGTAATGAATTTCGAAATGGCGGCCGAACTCGCTATGGCAGATGGTATTAAGGTGCAGAACATTGTTATAGACGATGATATTGCCGTAAAAGACAGTTTGTATACCGCTGGTCGAAGAGGGGTTGGTTCTACTGTTCTCATCGAGAAAATATGCGGTGCTGCTTCAGAAGAGGGCTACGATTTACAAAGCCTCTCAGCTTTATGCCGCACATTAAACCAAAATGGCCGGAGCATGGGCATGGCGCTTACATCATGTATTACTCCAGCAAACGGATCGCCAAGTTTCGATATAGGCGACGACGAAATGGAAATTGGAATTGGTATACATGGCGAACCGGGTATACAGCGGGAAAAAATTAAAACAGTAGACGAAATCGCTGAAATGATGACCGTTTCTATTCTTGAAGACGCTGCATACTCAAGAGCTCTTAAAGAATGGGATTTCGAAAAAAATGAGTGGGTAGAAAGAGAAATCGTGGATGAGCCCTTTAAGAAAGGCGATAAGGTTATCGCATTTGTAAATAGTATGGGGGGTACTCCCGTTTCTGAATTATATGGCGTATATCGTAAAGTCGCACAGGTTACAGAGAAGTTCGGAGTTAAAATTGTTCGTAATCTTATAGGACCTTACATCACCGCTTTAGAAATGCAGGGTTGCTCCATTACCTTAATGAAAGTAGATGATAGTATGATTAAGCTATGGGACGCACCTGTTAAAACCCCGGGTCTGCGTTGGGGAGTTTAATTAACTTTTGTGTTACTTTAAAAATTGATCAGCCTGCTGATAATCTCGGCGGGCTGATTATTTTATATTTGTATCAGGTTGCGTAACGTATTCTTAGAATTTTAACAAAAATGATGCTTAAAGCTTGACAATCGTTCGGGCCTGTGTTAAATATCTGCGCAGAAAATATTCTGGTACACCATTTACTCATCTTTAATCAGCCCAGGTTTATGCTTAAAAAAGAACATGTAATAAGCTGGCTCAGCGAGTCATTTTCGGTTTTAGAAGAGAATAGACAGTATCTTACCCAGCTAGACACCGCCATAGGAGATGCAGATCATGGTAACAATATGTACAGGGGGTTTAAAAAGGTTAATGAACAGCTGCCTGCCCTTGAAGGCAAAGATATAGGAGCTGTGCTAAAGGCAGTTGCAATGACGCTCATATCTACAGTGGGCGGAGCTTCCGGACCACTGTATGGCACTTTTTTCTTGCAGGCTGCAACTAAATGCACTGGCAAGGATGAGCTTACTCCTCAGGAAGTAAGTGTGATGTTTAAGGCTGGATTGCAGGGGGTCAAAATGCGTGGGAAAGCACAGCCCGGAGATAAAACCATGATAGACGTGCTGGAGCCGGCTACCACTACCCTAAGTGAGCTTGTAGAAAAAGGCGAGCCGCTTGATATAGCCATTAAGGAAGCCGTGTCTGTAGCCATGGAAAAGCTTAAGGAAACCATCCCAATGATTGCAAAAAAAGGTCGCGCCAGCTATCTGGGTGAAAGAAGTAAGGGGCATCAGGATCCTGGCGCTACTTCCTCAATGTTTATTCTCGAAGCTTTTTCTAAAGCTATTTCCTGATTTTTCTAAAGCTGAGTGGGAAATCTGCTTATTTTAAATTTAGCACGAAAGTTATGCTTGCCACCCTCTGTTAGAAGGTAAACTAAGTCTTGAACATCTGTTTTTTTGATTCATGATTTACTTTTGGGAATAGTTTTATACACAAAGAAAATAAGTGCCTTTTCAGAAATAGGATGGATTCAAGAACAGACTGTTTGGCTGCTATTCCTAAAATATCCGGATTGATACCATTCACAGCAGATTACGGTTTCCTATTGTTGTGATTCCCACTGTAACTAATTAAAGCGACTTACAATTAGCCTTATGTGGTTAGGTTCGTGTTGTTTGATAACGATAATGCGATTTCGGCTTAAATCAGCGATTTGAAATATTATCTCAAAGAGATACGAAATAGCCTGCGGCTGATTACTTTAATTCTAAAAATGAAAACCTGCTTGGGTCATTGTTTTGTTTTGCAGAAATAGGGCAAGTAAACAATTCTTGCAATTAATTCTATTATGTTAATGGTTATCTGCATAATTCTATAAAGCAGGATGCAGCGAGCTTTTTTAAAAATTCATTCATTCATCTCTTTCTCATATTCGTACTTAATCTACTTTATAGATTCTTGTAAATAGTAAGAGGAGGCTTTGCAAAACCACTCTTTTGCCGGTTTTATTATTTGTGGCAAAAATAAAATCCTTGTTTACGTAGCCTATACTCCGGTTTATTTTTTACTCCGGCGTCGAATACGAATAAAAATAGAAGCCTAAAAAGCCTTATGTGGGATTGAAAACAGATCGGATTATAAAATTGTTCGAATTAGAAGTTTGTGCGGGGTACTACCTCTTAATATAAATGCAGGAGTACGCTTAGTGTGGCATAAAACTGAGCTAAAAGTGCTGGCAGACATTTCATAAAGCGCAGGATCTCTATATTACGTTAATTAGAACTGCAATTTCCGGATTAGAAGGCCATATTTATAGGCTATGATGGCTTTTTATCTGGTTTCGTAGAGAACCAATAAAACTTGCGGCTGTCTCAGATTCATTTATGCCAAATCCCCCAAAAATCAAGCGCTAACCGGCACTTCGGAAAACCTTTACGAATAAAATAAATAGAAATTTATGGTAGGATTAGTCATAGTATCTCACAGCGAAAAGCTGGCCGAAAGCTTAAAGGAATTATCATTGGAGATGGGGCGGGGAAATGCAAAAATAGAGACGGCAGGTGGCATCGACGATCCGGATAATCCTATTGGGACCGATGCAATGCGTATTTTGAATGCCATTCAAACGGTATACTCAGAAGAGGGAGTTATTGTTTTTATGGATATGGGCAGCGCAATTATGAGTACAGAAATGGCTCTGGAATTTTTGGATGAAGAGCAACGTGGAAACGTAAGATTATGCTCGGCTCCTATCGTTGAAGGAGTGGTAGCCGCTGCAGCGCTTGCGGGTGCCGGTGCCGGGATAAATGAGGTGATACGAGAAGCAATGGCTTCTGCAAAAGGTAAAGCGGCACAATTGGGGGAAGAGGTTACTACCGGTAACGAAGAGCCCGTTGGCACAGATGAAGAAGATTCGTTAAAGCTCATTTTTACACTAAGAAATACAATGGGTCTGCATGCCCGCCCAGCGGCAAAAATTGTTCAGTCTGTTACAGGCCGTAAGGTTTCGGCAAGAATAACAAACATCTCTAAGAACTCAAATGCGGTGTCTGCCGGTAGTATGAACTCCATTATTTCTCTTGCTGCAAGGCAGGGAGATGAAGTGAAGATAGTGATATCGGGCGAAGAAATGGATGAGGTTGCTACAGAGTTAAATGAGATGTTTGAAACCCACTTTGGAGAATCTACCGCGCCAGCACCCAAAAAGCGTCATTTTGGAATGCAGAGTAAAGCAGAAGAAGTTGATACAGATTTTCTGAAAGGTATTCCTATTACTCATGGTTACGCCAGTGGACCGGCAACCCACTACACCATCGAGCTACCGGAAATACAGCCAGCCCAAGATAGAAAAGACAAGAAAAAAGAAAAGCAGGCTTTCGATAAAGCTCTTGGCGAGGCAGAGGCTCAAATGAAAGAGCTTGTTGAGAAAAGTAGAAAAAGAATGGGCGCCAACGAAGCTGCTATTTTCGAAGCCCAACTGCTGCTCTTAAACGACCCTGAGCTTCTAGATCGCGTATACGCTAAAATAGAGAATAATCTAGACGCAACGTATGCATGGTACTCTGCTTTGCAGGAGGTTGTGCAAATGTATCAAAACATAACAGGAGACTCGTTGGTAGCCACCCGGGTTATCGATCTTGTGGATATAGGCAAGCGGGTAATTAGTCGTTTAACCGGCAAGTCGTTCGAAGGCCCGGATATTAAGGAGCCTTGTATTCTCTGTATGAAAGATATTAGCCCCTCAGACACTGCCGGGCTCGACCCGGATTTAGTTATGGGTATTTTGTGTGAGCAGGGAAGCGATTTATCGCATAGCGCAATTATCGCACGCTCTCTGGGTATTCCTTCTATCTTTAATTTAGGTCGCAGGCTGCGCGATATCGAAGAAGGTGAGATTATTGCAATGGATAGCGAATTAGGGCATGTTTTTGTTAACCCAACAGAAGACCAGCTCCTGCAGACTAACCGGATGAGAGAAAAATGGCAACAGGTTAAAGATAAAGCATTTGCAAACCGCAAAAAGAAAGCCGTAACAAAAGACGGTATTCCGGTAGCAGTAATGGCAAATATCGGAAATGAGCATGATCTAAATCAGGTGCAGGACGTTAGAGCAAATGGTGTTGGTCTTTTTAGAACCGAATTTCTGTTTATGGAAAGAGACAGCCGGCCCGACGAGCATGAGCAATACAAAGTTTATAAAAAGGCAGTACAGGTTTTAGACGGGCGGGGTATGCTAACTATACGTACCATCGATGTGGGAGGGGATAAACCGGTAGATTACCTGCCAATGGATGCAGAAGAAAACCCATTTTTAGGCAAGAGAGGTATAAGGTACAGCCTAAGTGAGCCCGATTTATTTTGTGAGCAGATTCGTGCTATTATTAGATCAGCTGCGCACGGATCGGTTGGTATTATGTTCCCGATGGTTGCTACTATTGAAGAACTCGATGCTGTTCTGTTGCTGCTGGAAGATTCGAAGAAAAAAGTCTTCACCCAGTTTCCGGATATAGAAAAGGAAGTTACGCAAAACCTGAAATTGGGTATTATGGCAGAAGTGCCTTCAATTATTGAGCTCATCCCGGATCTTTCCGGAAAAATTGACTTCGTAAGTATAGGCACAAACGACCTTGCTCAATATGTAATGGCTGCAGACCGCACCAATAGTCAGGTAGCCAACTTAGCTTCGTACTTTCAGCCTGCTGTTTTAAAAGCAGTCGAAAAAATTATAAGAAGCACCATCGAAGCCGGCATCGAAATTTCAATTTGTGGGGAAATGGCCAGAGATCCGCTTTTAACCCCCTTTCTTATCGATTGTGGCCTTAGAAAGTTTAGTATGAGCGTTTCTGGTATTCCAGAATTTAAATTTTATTTGCGGGGATTGGATGCCGCTACAGCCGCGACTATTGCTTCGGAGGTGCGTTCTTGCAAGAAATCGGCAGACGTTCAGAAAACACTTCGGGAAGCATTGTTGAAATAAGCCATCTTAGTAAATACAGATCGCCCGAATTAGCATTTTTAGACATGTGAGATTTCCTCTTATTTTAAAGAGGAAATCGAATGCATTTTTGCAAGGTTTTGTAATACCGAATATTTGCCCGTTTTCTGCCTTATCGCAAAAACAAAATCCTCGAACAGATAATCTATGCTTTGGTTTTGTTTTTACTCTAGGATAGAATACGACCAAACCTGCTTGTTTATCGAAGTCTTATATTGCTTAATTTCCTTTTATGCATAATCAGCCGAATTAATTTGTCCGTACTGGTTTTATCGGAACTTAACTGCTTTTTGGGCATTAGTAATCATAAATCTGCATCCGGGCCAAAAAAACTGACGTAAATTTATAGCAGAAGGCTTTTAAAAACCTGAATACAGGCAAATAACGATTAGGAAAAGCCAGCTGGTAACACATATATCTATTTTAATATTACTGCATGAGTACAGAGAAAAAGTTTGTTCCTGAATGGGCAAAAGGAATTGTATGGTATCAAATATTTCCGGAGCGTTTCGCCAAAGGATCGGATACCAATAATCCGAAATTAATAGATCAGTTAAATTCATGGCCTCATAATCAAACAGCTCCCTATGAAAACCATTCGTGGACCAGCGACTGGTATGCAAGAGCTGATTATGAAAAAGAAAACGGTCTCAACTTATCAGATACGCTTCAGCGCAGAAGGTATGGGGGCGACCTGTTGGGTGTTCTTCAAAAATTAGATTATCTGTCGGATTTAGGAGTTCAGGGTATCTATTTTAACCCGCTGTTTGAGGCGCCGTCCAGCCATAAATACGATGCATCAACATATCATCATGTAGACCCAAATTTCGGCCCGGATCCGGATGGCGACCGGAAGCTCATAGAATCAGAAATTCCGGGCGCCCCCGATACATGGGTCTGGACATCTGCAGACAAGCTGTTCCTCGAAATCATTGAGAAATGTCATGATCGCGGTATTTATATCATTATTGATGGTGTATTTAACCATATGGGGCTAAACAGCTGGATTTACAAAGATATTGTGAAGAATCAGCGTAAATCTCCATACAAAGACTGGATGAAAGTGGAGCAGTGGGCCGACGAAAGCGAAGATGGCACTACCAGAATCCGAACCTGGGAAGGGTATAAAGAGCTGCCGGAACTGAATCAAAACCGATCTGGCATTGTTGAAGGCCCGCGAAACTATATTTTTGATATCACCCGCAGGTGGATGGATCCGCATGGCAATGGAGATTTAAGCAAAGGCATAGATGGCTGGCGTTTGGATGTAGCATTTTGTGTAAAGCACCCCTTTTGGAAAAAATGGCGCAAACATGTGCGATCTATTAATGCAGAAGCTTTTTTATTGGCCGAGATAATAGACTCGCCGGAAAAACAGAAGCCCTATTTAAAGGGTGATGAGTTCGATGCTGTAATGAATTACAATTTTGCGTTTGCTGTCTCCGAATTCTTCATAAAAGAAAACCGGCCACTGCTGCCCTCAGGACTAGATCAAAAGCTTAGCGAACTTAGAGGGGCATACTCTTCACAAGTTAGCCATGTGATGCATAACTTGCTTGGTTCTCATGATACAGATCGTGTTGCTTCAAGAATACTTAACTCCAGTTTGTTTAACATGCGCTGGTGGAACGACTATTACGAAAAAGCTAAAATGGTAAACCCTGCCTATAAAACAGGAAAACCGGATGAATCGCATCGTAAAATACAGCGGCTTATGATTGTATTTCAGATGATGTATATAGGTTCTCCCGTAATTTATTACGGGGATGAAGCGGGGATGTGGGGCGCAAACGATCCTTGTAACCGTAAGCCTATGGTCTGGCCAGAGTTCTCATATGAAGCGGAGTATATATTTCCAAACGAGCCCGATAGAGTACCTGAGGTATACGGTTTCGATCAGGAGCTTTTTTCGCTTCATAAAGAGCTAATTTCGATACGTAAGAAATATGCCGAACTTTCTGTAGGTGATTATCAAACAATGCTTTGCGACGATGATTTCGGCGTTTTTGGTTTCGAAAGGTTCTTAGAAACAGCAAGAACGGCTATTCTGTTTAATTCCGGAACATCCGTATATGAATGTCTGCCGGAAGGTTATACGAATAGTGAGCTTCTTTTTGCTATCGATGCGGAGAAAAGCCCCAATGGAAGCTGCCTGCTCCGGCCCGGCAGCGTAATAATTCTTCGAAAATGAAATCCGATATTCTTATTTGCGGAGCTGGCGCAGCTGGTCTAACCGCAGCTATTTTTGCAGCACAAGAGCAACTTTCCCAAGGAAAAAGGGTTTCTGTGGTTGTACTCGAGCGAACCAATCAGGCTGGGCGAAAAATTTTAATGTCTGGCGGCACGAGATGTAATGTACTTCCGGTTCGAATGTCGCTAGACGATTATGTTACATCATCATCCAAAAACAGCCTTAAGAAAATTTTTAAATCATGGTCGCTCGAGTCTTGTAAAACATGGTTCGAAGAAGATACTGGTCTTGCGCTTTCCTGCGAGGCCGAAACCAATAAATGGTTTCCCAAAAGTAACTCCGCTATTGAAGTTCGCGACTGTTTGCTAAACTACGCCTCGCGCCTCGGAGTAACGTTTATGTATAACCAGCCGGTTACCATGCTGTCTCCTGGAACTGGAAAAACAGCTTGGACGGTAAAAACATCGGCGGGTTTGGTAGTTGAGTCCTGCCGGGTTATCCTTTGTTCCGGTGGTTACTCTATTCCTAAAACCGGAACAGATGGTATGGGGCATCGCATTGCGGCAGGCTTGGGCCATAATAGTGCATCCTGCTACCCGGCACTCACACCGCTAACAACAGCAAACCAAAAACATCATGAACTGGCGGGCATAAGTCTTGATGTAGTGCTTGAAGTAAGAAGTAATCAGAAAAAAATAGCTACTTCGAATCGAGGTGGCTTTTTATTTACGCACCGTGGCTACAGTGGCCCTTCTGTTCTGGATTTATCCCATTTTCAAAACCCGGAATTCCGGGTTGCAGACAGCAAGTTATCAGGTGGCAGAGAAGAAAATACGGCTGTATATAAAGTAAACTGGACAGGCATATCTGCGGATGAATGGAACCGAAAATTTGATGGTAAAGAAACGGTTCAGGCTCTTCTTCGTAAACATTTACCCGCACGACTAGCAGACTCAATTTCTGATGAAATCGCACTCAATAATCGTAAAACAGCAGAATTGAACAAAAAAGAGCGGAAAAAACTGCTTACATTGCTTTGCGATTACCCCCTTAGTGTAAACGGAGATGAAGGGTATAAAAAGGCTGAAGTAACCGGAGGTGGAATTCCTTTATCTGAGGTAAATGCTTCGACTATGGAAAGCCATTATCATCCAGGATTATTTCTTTGTGGTGAAATACTGGATATTTTCGGCCGTATTGGCGGTTTTAACTTTTATTGGGCTTGGGTAAGCGGTCGTCTTGCCGGTATAAGTGCGGTTAATTCGTTAAGTTAGTACGATTTTGCATTGGTGCGCTTATAAGAAGATAACACTTGTTTAATTCCTTATATTGGTAGTAAATTTTTTTGCACAAACCTTACCGGTTTAATTTTTTAAACGAAGAATAGGAAAAGACTCCCGCTAATCGCCTTTTTTTTCAATCAAAAAATTAAATTTCTGATTATCTCCATTATAGGTATTGGTTTAATGATTGAATTAGCGCTAAAAGAAATCGTTTAGGGGGGTAAAGAGCTTACAGACAGTTACCTTCTATTTTAGCGAAATGCTTTTAAGAAGGCTTTGCAAAACCACTTTTTTGCCTGCTCTCTTCCTTGGAGAAAAAATAAAATTCTGGAATAGAATAATCTGAACTGGTTTTAATTTTGATCCGTTGCAGAACACAAATATAACGGAAGGTTTCTTACAGACTTCCTTAAAGCAATTAACACGGGCTTCTTTACTTTTTGTAGTATGGCAACATTTATTTTAGCAGTAGATGATGTACCAAAAAATCTTCAGTTAATTGGTACAATACTTTCAAACAACCAATTCGAAACAGCCTTTGCTACTTCGGGGCAGGCCGCTTTACGTTTAGTTGAAAGACGTAAACCCGACCTTATTCTTTTGGATGTTATGATGCCCGGGATGGATGGTTACGAAGTATGCAGTATTTTGAAAAACCGCGAGGAAACGGCTTCGATACCTATCATCTTTGTTACTGGCCGCAGTGAGACTTCCGATATGATAAAGGGTTTTGAAATAGGAGGCTCAGACTATGTTACCAAACCTTTTCAGCAGGCCGAGCTTCTGGCCCGGATACGCACACATATACGGCTGAAAGAGCAGCGGGAGCTGCTTCAGGAGTTGAATCAAAAAAAAGACCATTTTTTTTCGCTTATTGCCCATGATTTGAGAGGGCCATTTCAAGGATTGCTGGGTCTGTCAGAAATTTTGTCGAAAGAAGTGGCGAATATGAAGCCCGAGGAAATAACGGAGCTAAGCGATGCATTGCATGTATCGGCTCAGAGCGTTTTTCGCTTGCTCGAAAACCTGTTGGAATGGTCTTTATTTGAACGCGGATTGGTTGAAGCCCGGAAAAGAGAGTTTCTTTTTAACCAGATTATTAATGATTCGATCTCATTATTTAGCAGTTCTATGTCTCAGAAAAACCTTGACTGCGTGGTAGCATTAGAGCCTACAAAAGATGTAATTGTAGATGCAGATGCAAAAATGCTTCGGTCTGTCGTGCGAAATCTTTTTAGTAACGCGGTTAAATTTTCCTACAATAGTGGAAGTATTCGGGTAGAGACAGGAATAGACAGCGAAAGAAAACATGTATTCTGCAGTATTATTGATGAGGGAAGTGGTGCTGGACCTGCACAGCTAAGCGCATTAAACCGTGGTGGCATGGTGCGTATTGGCAGTACGGAGGGAACGCGGAATGAAAAAGGATCCGGACTAGGAATCATGCTCTGCCGGCAGCAGCTGGATGAACACGACGGCAATATTTTTTTCGAACCGGGACCGTCCGGGGGATTAAAGGCCACATTTAGTATACCTTATGTTAGTGAATCGTAAGAAAGCACTGGCAATTACTACCCCATTAAAACAGATTATTCTTTTAATTGAGTGATATTTCAGGCTTCTGCCCTTTTGATAGCCTTGCTGTTTATTTTAATGTATAACTACAACATGCAGGGCTTTATTTACTAAATTAATAAAATGTCTTCTTTTCTTGAAAAAGCCAGAATACAGGCTCGCAGAAGTGGTACTCAACTCTTAATAGGCCTTGATCCCGAACCTGATAAGATTCCGTTTTCCATTGTAGAAAAATCGGCATCGGTTTCAGAGGCCGTATTTCACTTCTGCGAAAAGGTGATATCGTTAACAGAGTCTGATTGTTGTGGCTACAAGCTCAATCTGGCCTTTTTTGAAGCTCTTGGACCAGAAGGGCTCTTTGTGTTTGATAAAGTACGGCAATCAATTCCCGGGGATATGGTTGTTATAGCAGATGCTAAACGAGGTGATATAGGAAATACAGCACGAAAATATGCGTCTGCTTTTTATGATGCTTTCGATTGTGATGCCATCACCGTAAACCCCCTGATGGGCGAAGACAGTATGTCGCCTTTTCTTAGCCACAGTAACAAGGCGGCTTTCTTTCTGGTTTTAACTAGTAATGAGGGAGCATCTGATTTTCTAACCCGTAAACTGGATTCGGGCAATGAACTCTCTTTGGAAATTGCTATGCATATTAGCAGACTTCTGGAATCTGAATCGTTAGGGGGAACAGCAGGAATGGTGCTTGGTGCAACACAGTGCGCAAAATGGAAGCCATTGCTAGATGCTTTGCCCAATGCTCCTCTGCTTATACCGGGTATAGGTGCACAGGGTGGTAGTGCCACCGATATACACGCAGCGTTAGCTGGACGCAAAAACTGGGCTATGCCCGTGATAAGCCGGGCTATTTTATACGCATTTAACGACTCTGAAATAAACTGGGAGCAACAGGTGCAAAATGCTGCCCGAAAGTTTGCGGTCGAGTTTAGCTACTAGAAAGAACATAAAAACCTCAATTTACTTCAAAAACAACCAAATAGGATGGCTGCACAAACCACCGTAGAAGCCATCCGGAAAAAATATCAGATGCAGAATCAAGAAAAGAAAACGGCGGCGACTTCTCTAAAACCGAAAGTACGAATGTACACCGATGGAGCCTGTAGCGGAAACCCGGGCCCGGGAGGCTGGGGAGTTGTGCTTTTGTGGAAAGAGCATCAAATTGAATTGAACGGGGGCGAGCCGGCTACAACGAATAACCGTATGGAAATGCGTGCGGTAATCGAGGGATTAAAGCGACTGAAAAAATCTTGCGAGGTAACTATTTTTAGCGACTCGGCCCTCATCATAAATGCGTTTCAGAAAAACTGGATTGGCGGCTGGCAAAAAAGGGGGTGGCTTAAGGCAGATAAAAAGCCGGTTGAAAACAAAGATCTTTGGCTGCAAATGCTCGACGAAATGCAGCGCCATTCGGTAAGCTGGGTAAAGGTTAAGGGGCATTCCGGTGTGGAGTTTAACGAACGAGCCGACCGGCTCGCTGTAGAAGCATCAAAAAAAGTGTAGCTGAACTTCTTCTGATAGTCATTAGAGTATACTAGTTAAGCGGGGCTATTTAGGATTTATCCGCGCATATGGCTTCATCGTTAGGTCTGTGAATAGTCCTTTTTCTGCCTGCATGTAGCCGGTAACTGCTATCATGGCCGCGTTATCGGTGCAAAACTGCATAGGAGGCACATAGAGCTTTGCGCCTTCGGCTTTTGCGAGTTCGACTGCCTTTGCCCGAAGCATGGAATTTGCGCTAACCCCGCCCGCCATCAGAATTGTTTTGCAGCCGGTAGACCGAACGGCGTTTCTAAGCTTTAGAACGAGAGATTCTGTGATGGCATGGGAAACACTGGCGCAAATATCGTTTAATTGAGCGCTCATCCATTTGTTATGCTCTTCGCTTTGTTCGGGGGCCGGTGCGTTATCCCTCAAATAATACATCACAGATGTTTTCAGACCGGAATAGCTGAAATCGAACGGATCGTTGGGTAGCGCAATGGGAAATGTATGAAAATTCGGGTTGCCCAGGCGCGACTTGGCGTCCATAACGGGGCCGGCCGGATAAGGAAGTCCAAGAATTTTGCCAATTTTATCGAATGCTTCACCAGCTGCATCATCCCGTGTTTTCCCTAAAACGGTATGCTTGAGAGGCTCTTTAACATAAACGAGCTGCGTATGTCCGCCCGAGACTGTTAAACAGATAAAAGGGTACACCGGAGGTTCCAGAATAAAGTTGGCGTACATATGCGCATCGATATGATTCACGCCTATCAGCTTGGTGCGATGGGCAATCGAAAAGCCTTTCGCAAAGCAAATACCCACAAGCAGTGCGCCCATAAGTCCCGGTCCCTGCGTTACGGCTACTGCATCAATGTCTGCTGGCGAAAGGCCGGCCTCAGAAAGAGCCTGACCCACCGTGCCATAAATCGTTCTCTGATGCGCACGCGAAGCTAATTCGGGAACAACTCCCCCATATTTTTCGTGAATCGTTTGGGAAGCTACCACATTAGACAAAAGGCCATCGTCGGTAAAGACCGCCGCCGCTGTTTCATCACATGATGATTCAATTGCTAAAATTTTCATAAAAAAGCTGATCTCAATAAAGGCCTATATCAAAATATTTTAGAATTAGCCTTTCGAGTGTTTTATTTAAAAAAAGATGAGAGATTTCTTTGCCGGGTTTTGGCCTATGTAAAGTGATAGGATAAGGATGCTCTAATATACAAAATTTGAGTGTTGCTGTGTTGAGCTCGCTTGGCCAGAACTGTTGAAGAAATACGTTAAAGTTTTGAAATTTGTTCAGCTTCTCTATATTCGTTGTTTATAAATGGTTTGCGAAACACCAACAGCTTATTTTGCATAATATACTTTTGAAAGTCCGTTGAGTCTCAAAAAACTGCCTGAAATTTTGATCTCAGCAAAAGTATGAAAATGTTGAATTGAATGATTCGTTAAAAATCAACGTTTTATATATGAGTGCTTGTAGAATCTGTTTGATGTACAGATATTAGCCAGTTAAATAATATCGATAATTAAGGGTAAGAAGGTTTGTATAGAGAATATCTTGCCATCTTCTTTTTTTAACCCAAAATAGAATATTGGGTCCCAACGATTCTAGGATTCTGTTTTGTTAATTGAACCGGTTTCGGGTATGAACCAAATAGGACCTTTTACAAAGCCTTCTATAAGCCGAAATCTTTAGCAACATCCTGCCATTGGTGAGGATATTGATAAACTTAAAAAAAGGAACCATATGAATTCAGCCGTTAAAATATTATTTACCATTACAAAAAGAAAAGTAAGGCGAGGAGTGTCATATTCTTTGATGAACGTATTCGCTATACTATTTATGGGAATCCTGTTTACGGCTACCTGCACAACATCAGAAAAGAAAGACAAGGAATCGTCAGAAGATTTTGATCAGATTCTGGAGCGCGGTGTCATTCGGGCTATAACCAGCTACAGCCCGGTCAGCTATTTTATTTATCGCGGACTACCGATGGGGTATGAATACGAACTAATAAATATATTTGCAAGTCGCTACGATCTGGACGTTGAAATGATAGTCGCCAGAGACTTCGATCATATGTTGGAAATGCTTAAAAATGGGGAAGGCGATTTAATTGCCTATGGGCTAACCATTACTCGCGACAGAAGAGAACAGGTAGAATTTAGTATACCACTTAATACAACCCGTCAGGTTTTGGTGCAACGCAAACCAGAAGGCTGGCGACAAATGCGGCTGCATGAAATCGAAGGAGTGCTCATTAGAAGTCCACAGGACCTGGCAGACAAAGAAATAATGGTTCGAAGAGCATCATCCTATTTAGACCGGCTCGAAAACCTGCAGGACGAAATCGGCCAGAATATCGAAGTAATTGAAGCACAGTCTGGAATTACAACAGAAGAGCTAATACAAATGGTTGCAGAGCGGGAAATAGAGTTTACCGTATCTGATGAAAATATTGCACGCCTTAACAGAGCTTTTTTCCCGAATTTAGATATTAATACCGAATTAAGTTTGCCTCAGCAAACAGCCTGGGCTATAAGGAAATCTTCACCGAATCTGCTAAATGAAATAAATGAATGGTTGGAATCTTATCAGCGGGACTCCGAATATTATGTGATTTACAATAAGTATTTCGAAAACACCCGGGCTTTTCGCGCTCGTTTATCATCACCGCTGTTATTTTCTCAAAGTGGTAATGTGTCTATTTATGATGATCTGATTAAGGAGAATGCAGAGCGTTTAGGCTGGGACTGGAAACTCCTGGCAGCCCTTATTTTTCAGGAATCGCAGTTTAACCCCGATGCCAGGTCATGGGCTGGAGCTACAGGTTTGATGCAGCTGATGCCAAGAACTGCAGCTGCTTACGGAGCCGTAAATACCAATGATCCACGGCAAAGCATTGAGGCCGGAACTTCTTTCCTGATATGGCTAAACGAGTACTGGGAAAATCACATTGAGGACGAAGAAGAACGAAAAAACTTTGTGCTTGCCTCATATAACGTGGGGCAGGGCCATGTGCAGGACGCCAGAAGACTGGCCGAATACCACGGTGCAAATCCAAACGTATGGCTCAACAACGTAGCGAGATTCATGGAAAAAAAATCAAACCCCGAATATTACACCCACGATGTAGTAAGGTTCGGATACGCAAGAGGACTCGAACCCGTTCGCTACGTTTCTCAAATCCGGTATATCTACTCCCACTACGAATCGATGGCACAAAACCAAACGAGAAGGCAAACCGATGCAGACTTAATGGCTATTGATTGAATCGGGTTTAAGGCTTTTAACTCCACTTTTGCCATTCAAATTTCAGGATCGCAAAATGTATTTTTGATCCGAAATTTGGGCAGTCTATAATTTGCTTGTGGGCTTTCTGAGCATATGAGATTATTATTCTGATGTTTTTAGATGGTAGCCCTCGGCAGACTCCCAGATTTCTAAAAAAATCCCGGCTCGCGCTTATTTCTGTTTTGTTTTTATACCCGGAATCCGGACTGCTTCGCGGAGTCCACAATCTGGGGTTGCAATACAGGTTGTGGCTAAGGGCATTATTGGGTTCAGGCTTCTAAACGTAATACAGGCATTTTAGATGCCCAATTAATTTCTGCGCCACGCCTCTGCCCCTCGTCCCTCCGTCTTCGGTCTATATTTATCCAGCTAATTAACAAGACGCACAGTATCTCGACCTCGCCATCTCCCACGCCTCCATCTTGTCCTTCCCATCACCGTTCAGTCCGCCACGAATTGGTAGTTCGTAATTTGAAACCTCTTGGGGCTTTGCGAAAAAATGGTGGATATAAATGTTCATAAGCGTGGAATCTATATAAGCTTTACTTTAATTGTAAAGCCGTTTCGCGCCGAAAGTGGCTGGATGTTCTTTTTCCCGGGATAACAAATTAAAGTAATTGCATTACTGGTTTCTCTGTTAGACTGGTGATGGATATATCCGCTATATCTAAATCAAGCTATAAACGTTGTTAGTGAAAAATCTGGCATCAGTTGTTTCCGGAAAACAATCAATGGGCATTTCGTAGAAGACTCATACATTTATAGATAAAATGTATAATAAGTTGGCTAAAAGGGAATTTACAGATAGGTCAAATGAATAGATCTTTCATAGCGTTTTTATACAGACTTACACTCCCCATACTCGCATCACATCTCAAATGTAAGATCGCAAAATACCAATCTGAAGCAGAATAAAAACGTCATTCACTGGTCAAAATCAAAAGAATGAGACCAGTTTTGAATGGTAACATTTTCATTGGCCGACTTTACTTTATTCTTAAATTCCGAAGAGTGTTTGCAGTATTCGCCAAAGATAAGCCTTCTCACATTTATATTGCCCATAGGTTGTATTCATTTATTACTGTCAGCAATAGTTTAACTTGATACGGTTTTGCTTTTCCGTTTCTGTCTTGATATCTCAAACCTACATTGAATTCCGCGCCTGAGCGTAGCCAGAAATCTTTTTGGATATTCCATTTCGGGGCTTATTCTTTGATGAAATCAAAAATCAACCCCTGATAACAATTTTCGCTCAGAGAAAAATGGTAACCCGGGATTTTCTGCATTTCAATTCTTCACCCCGGGCTATGTTCTCGGCTTGTTGATGCTGTCTTTTTTTAAAATCCGTTTTTGAGTAGCAGTTCACTAATACTTTTTCAATTCACTCAACTGCACCGCCCAAACTCAAAACGCCTCATCTACTTTTTTGCTTTTTCCGGGCGAATCGTCAAAACCGGTACTTCGGCGCTCATCATTACTTTTTCTGTGGTTGAGCCCAGGAACAGATGCGATAGTCCGCTTCTACCGTGGGTTGCCATCACCACAATGTCTGATTCTGTGTTGGCGAATTCGGTTATTTCATAATGGGCAGATATTCCTCTTAAAATGACTACGTTAAAACGAATGCCGCGGTCATTAGTGTCTTTGGGCTTTAGCCAGTAAATGCCGTCTTCTTCACTTAAAAGCCATTTCTCGTCCCCAAGATTATTTTCATCCAAAAATTTCTTGATTTTATCGAGTACCTTGGTTGTTAGTGACTCAAGATCTCCGCGACCTGGCTCTCCTTTACCTTTTGGCAGGTTTTCAAGGGGGCTGCCGTAAAGCTCCATTACATGAAGCATGGTTATAGTGGTTCCAAAACTGTTGGCCATACTGGCTGCGTAGGCGAGTGCCCCAACCGAAAGACTGGAAAAATCGGTTGGTATAAGTACTCTGTTAACGCCGCCTGGAGGCAGGTCTCCGTTAACGGTTAAAACCGGTACTTTCGATTCCCGAATTACTTTTTCGGCCGTTGAACCCTTCAAAAAACTATTTTTATGAGAGCCACGTGCACCCATTACAATCATTTCGTAACTGCGCTTTTCGGCAAATGAGACGATTTTTTCGTGTGGCTTACGGTCGATTTTAACGAATACCTCGCCACGTATTTCTGATGGGATATTGATATCTAATTCTGCTGAAGCGCGTTTTTGTGCATCAGAAAGTATTTTTGGATAAATGTCTTTATCCATATCGAGAGGTAATCCAAGTTTTTTAATGCTTTCATTCAGGTACTTGAGCATCGGAATAACGTGCAAAAGATCTACTTTTCCACCAAACTTGGTTGCGAGTGCGCGTGCATATTTATACGCATCTTTGGATCCGTCGGAGAAGTCAGTTGGGACTAGTATTTTATTTAGCTTCAGCATAGTAAGAGTGCCTGATATGATTTGTGGGAAAACGCTGCTTCTTATAAGCATCGTTTAACTGAAAGTATTTGTTATATATGAAAATGTCTTTTGTTTCTTTGAACTATCCGCAAAGCACGTTAAAGGTTCCAACAGTCGTATAAGCGGGGAGTGTATCAACCTTAAGTAGAAGGCTTTACTAAACGCTTCACTTGCCCGTATTATGCTTTGCCATTTAGTACGACTATATCATCTGGTTTAAATGCTTTCTTTAATCTCTTTTTCCAGCAATTCTAAAAAAAAGCTTTGAATTGTAAAGTACGAAATAAGCCGTTGACTATAAACCAAATACGGTTTTAGCAGATGATAAATAAAAGATTTATTCTTTACTTTCGGGTTTAATAAACTTCTTGCGCGACAGAAATCCGATAAGGAGAATTATACCGAGGCCAGCAGTTAGCATAGAAAACCCCTGAATTACTGATTTTAATCCATCGGTAAGGCGGTCATCTTTTTTCAATACATTTCTATTGAAACCCGGAAGAAATGGTTTACTGGAAACCAGTTTGTTTTTAACCGTAATAACCTCAACTAACTGCTCGCTTTCCGGTGCATCCGGATTAACAATATCGCCCAGGATGAGATAATCCGGTGCTCTGTCGGTTGGGCTGCTGTTTTCGGCCAAAGATGCTATAGGGCTGTTAACAGCTACGGTTTGTGAGCGGTAAGATTCGGTAAATTCCCGGTCCTGAAACGGCCATAAAATGTAAAGAGAGCCGGCCATAAACCCAATAAGAATACATAATGTAGGAAGATAATATTTGCGAAGCAGCCACGAAAGAACCCTTGCAAATGCAGCCAGGCCGAAAACAACACCAAAGCCGAAGGGTACTAAAATAAACAGTGCATCTATGGTCTGAGCTGTGCCAAGCTGGCCAATAGAGCCAAGTATGGTATCGTATTTACGGAGAATCAGCAGTATGAAAGAGCCGGATATACCGGGAAGTACAAGTGCGGTAATAGACAGGCTACCGGTAAAAAAAAGAAAGAGCGGATGGTCGGGAGTATCTGTAGGCACAAGAGTTACAACCCAGAAGCCGGCAAGGGTTCCCGCCCCGATAGAAATAAAAACAATTGGTGAAAAATTTGGCAAGTCTTTCACCAGTAAAAAAACAGATCCCAGAATTAACCCAAAGAAGAGACCGTAAATTAACTCGGGATGGGTGTACATAAACACGGGTAAGGGAACAACCCGCGTAAAAAATAAAAGTGCCGAAAAGATACCTGCAAACAGGATTAAACCAAATTTCCAGTGAACAGACTCGAAAAAAGAGGATAAGCGGAGCCTGAAAAGCTGCTTGATAGCAGTTGAGTCTACGCTTCGAATGGCGTCGAGCAGGCGTTTGTAGATACCCAATATTAACGCCATAGTTCCGCCGCTTACGCCCGGAATTACATCTGCAGATCCAAGAATAAAACCTTTACCAAACAGGCTGAAAAACTCTGAATTCGGAGTTTTGTCTTTTTCTGGTTTGCCTTTACTAAAATCCATTATTTGTAGAATAAAAAAGAATTGAAATGACCTCGGTTCGGGTAGTTGAGTCGTAAATATAAAATTATAGCAAGGTGTACAAAAACTTACTTTTATAATTCTGCTAAGCTAATAGTAAGCTTAGAAAAAAACTCTACTACCAATCCAAGTAAGAAGAAGTGCAAAAAAATGTTTTTTAAACCCTTCTTAAAGCGCTTTACTAATGCTGAAAGCCGAATTGGGTGTGAAATATAATTAGAACCAGATCTACGTTGAGCTGTTGTTCCAGCCCTCATGGCCGATTAGTGGCACAAAGGTAAAGCTTGAAAACTCTTCTGTTGAAAAATCGTCGCCAATGCGCGTAATTCTCAGCATGGTTTGAGTAGTATTGTTACCCACAGGAATAATGAGTCTGCCCCCATCTGCAAGCTGTTGTTTTAAAGTTTCGGGCACAACGGGAGCACCTGCAGTTACAATTATTCCGTTGAAAGGAGCATATGCCGCCCAGCCAAGTGTGCCATCGCCGCTTTTAAGCATCAGCTTGCGATAACCCATCGTTCTAAGTCTTTTCCCGGAAACCTGGTACAGTTGCGGGAATCGTTCTATTGAGTATACAAAGGCATCTAACTGGCATAAAATAGCAGTTTGATAACCCGAACCAGTTCCGATTTCTAAAATTCGCTCACCAGGCTGCGGAGCAAGCAGCTCGGTTTGCCGTGCTACGGTGTACGGCTGTGAAATAGTTTGGCCAAACCCGATTGGAAGCGCACAATCTTCATAAGCACTGTCTGCAAATGCAGAATCTATAAATAAATGCCGGGGTACAGCTTCGATTGCAGCTAAAACCTTTGTATCACGAATACCTTTTTCTGTAAGGGTTCGCAAGAGATTTTTTCTTCGGTTCTTGTACTTGGGTTCGTTATAATTATGAATCACTGTTGGAGAAATTTCAAAAAAATAAACAAAATAAAATATAGTTTGCGGTAGTTCCGGGCCAATAAGTATTGCAAACCTTATTCTTGTAAAGGTGGTTTTTCGTAGCTTTGTACCGGCCTTGATTTTTCAATAAACAGGATTCAGATAATCAAAAGCAGGCTTAGATTGCAGCTCAAACTATACCATTGCATTAGTGAATATGGTTCGTGTTATACAAAAATTACAGAAACGAAAAGATTTCTGGTATCTAATTCGAACAGAGTGCGTAAGATAATCATTTATATCTCAGTTCTTCAGAGTTTCGGAAAATGAATTCATTGTTTAAACTGGCAGTTAAAAGCATTGCAAGCAAATATGTAGCATGAAATGATTCATATGATAATTGTTTTCCGGTTTACAGGGAAACCCTACCTTAGTAGATACTCGCTTAATTAACCAACTATTAAATGTAAATGGCTTTAAAAGAGATAGATCTTAAAACTACAGGTGATGAACGCGACAGCCTGCGGGTATTGCCGGAAGTAGGGCAGCTTGCAAACCCCTATAATGGAAACCTGACCTCCGCGGCCGGAACAGAAGTTCTGATCCGTGATAATATTATTTGCTATATGCCTAAATCTCCGGCTGGTATTACATTGGCGCAGCGAACCAATTTTATCCCCGCAACGGCTTCTGCTTATGAAGATATCTGGCGGAAAAGGTCTATCGGTATTCTATCGGGAGAGAACTTTAGTATAGAAGATGAAGAGCGGCTATTGTTAAGCTGGATCGATCCACGCCCCGGGGAAATTATAGCTGATATTGGCTGTTCAACAGCGCTTTACGCCAGAGCCATGTCCCGAAAAGAGCCTCAGATTACTCCGATTGCTTTAGACTTTTCTTTACCCATGCTAAGAGAGGCAAGAGAGAAGGCAGCGAAAGATGGCGTATCGGTTTATTTACTGCAGGCAGATGCCGAAAACCTGCCATTCTATGCGAATACTGTAGACAAAGTGGTTTGTGGCGGGAGTTTAAACGAGTTCGCAAACCCGGAAAAAGCTCTTTATGAGATGAGAAGGGTTTTAAAACCGGGAGGAAAGGTGTTTATGATGCATCTTCTTCGTTCGGATCATTTCATAGGAAAGGTCGCCCAAAAAACTTCTGAAACGGGTGGGATTCATTTTTGGACTGAGGATGAATCACGCAAACTTTTTTCAAAGGCAGATTTTCTAATTCAAAGAAAACATAGCGTAGGAATTGTAATGTTTTCGCTTCTTCAGGTCGAAAAGTAGCGATCAGAGTTATTTAATAAGAAATTTCGTGAGGTATCTTGCACCGGTAGGGAGGTGCAAAAGATTTCCTATATCTTTAATACCGTAAGCAGTATTAAAGATTATTCACATTTGTAGCAATTCGAATCGGCATTTGAAGTACCTGATTTGCGAAACTTTATTTTAGATTCGCAAATCAGGCGTAGTCAATTACATTTGATCCGGTGCTTCAATTCCGAGAATAGTAAGTCCGTTATGAAGTACGTTCGCAGTCGCATGTAGCAGTAGCACTCTTGCGCTTGCTAGTTTCTCTTCTTCACCTAAGATTCTGCAATCGTGGTAAAATTTATGGAAGTGAGCGGCTGCTTCGTTTAAATAGGTGATGAGGCGATGGGGCTCCCGGTGGCGCGCAGATACCGAAACGGCATCAGGAAACTCGAGTAAATGTTTGATCAGGTTGATCTCCGAATCGTGATTAAGTAGTGAAGGGTCTGCGTCTGCATCTCCACTGTTAATCGTTTCATCTGCCTTTCTAAGAATACTGCAAATTCGGGCGTGCGCGTATTGTAAATAAAAGACGGGGTTTTTTTCTCCAGCCTCTTTGGCTTCGGCAATGTCAAACTCAAGATGAGTACCGGGAGAACGCATTAAAAAGAAGAAACGGGTAACATCGGGACCAACTTCGTCCATTAGTTCATCCAGAGTAACGAAGTTTGCTTTACGTGTACTCATTTTAAATGGCTTCCCATCCTTCACAATGGTCACAAACTGATAGACCTGAACGTCAATTTTGGAGCCATCATACCCTAAAGCATTTACGGCAGAGACCACATCCGGGTAAGTGGCGATATGGTCGGCGCCAAAAATATCTATAGCGATATCGTAACCGCGATCAAGTTTATGGATGTGATAAGCAATATCGGGCAGGCGATAAGTTGGTTCGCCACTACTTTTAATTAAGACGGTGTCTTTTTCTTTTCCGAATTCCGTAGTCTTAAACCATACTGCGCCGTCGGCATCGTAGGCAAGGTTCTTGTCTCGCAACCGTTCTACCACGCTTTCAATAGCCCCGCTCTCGTAAAGAGAATACTCGTTAAAGAAAGCATCCATCCGAATATTCATGCGCTTTAGCGTATTCTGGATATCTTCAAAAATCTGAGCTTCAGCTGCACCTTTGCATATTGCAACCGCATCTTCCCGGTTCAAAAGTGTATTTTGGTGTTCATCAAATAGCAGAGATGCAATATCTTTAATGTAGTCGCCTTCATAGCCGCCATCGGGAAAATCTGTGGCTTTACCACAAAGTTCGCTGTATCTGGCCAAAACACTTTCGCCAAGTACACGCATTTGCCTGCCGGCATTATTGAAATAATACTCTCTGTCTACCAAAGCGCCGCTCCACTCAAGCAGTCGTGCAATGGTATCTCCCAAAACGGCATTGCGGCCGTGCCCGACGGTTAACGGCCCCGTAGGGTTTGCGCTCACAAACTCGATAAGTACTTTTTTGTCTTTATTATCGGTAGTTTTGCCGTATTCACCACTGGCTTTTGTGATGGTTAGAAGTTGGTTCTGCAGCCACTTATGTGCGAACCTGAAATTAATAAAGCCCGGCCCTGCAATCTCAGCACTTGATATTAGAGAATCGTCTGTATTTAGGGCAGCCACGATTTTTTCCGCAATTTTCCTGGGCGGCATTTTCATAGCTCCCGCAAGGGTTAAAGCCAAATTGGTTGCTGCATCTCCATGCTCCGGGCTTCTTGGTTTTTCAATTTGGATTTCTGCTCCAGCCAATGACGGATACTCTGCAGATAAGCTAATTAGTGCTTCGCGAAGCACTTCCTCGAGGTACACTTTCATAAATAAAAGAAAATCAGAAAAAAATGAATACGGAATACAATACAATAATAGAACATCAGGTGCTTATGTCGTAAGGCTTTATTAATGAAAGCCTGTTATGCCTCAAAGTACGTTACATTTCGTTTCAAATGCATGTTGCACTTTAAACGAACCGAAAATAAGCGAGGGCTTTGCCAAGACTATTTATAATCTTATTGCTGTAGCATAATAGTAGCTGCGGTATATAAGAAAACTCGGCTTGTTAATCCCTGCAAGGTATTTTTTAAAAACTTACCGATGATAACTACTGCATCCGTTAAGTTGGCTTCAAATCTAAGGTATTCTCGGGTATTTTACAGTATTAACCTGTGAAAAGATGTTTAGAAAGCTTTGAAAAACCGTTCTTCTTGCACGGGTTCTTCCAGTCGCCTCGTCGAGTCGGGGTTAGACCAAGTTTGTTTACCGCATTCTCTTTGAATCTGGTTTTTCAAAGCCTTCGCTTGCTTAATATTGATAAACAAGTAAATTGTAATGTAGCCAAGTCATGAAAGTAGCCCCTCTGATTTAAGGCTCGTGTATTGGTAACCCGCAACTATGAGATGGTCTACCAGATCGATACCCACCATTTTTGCGCCTTCATGAATTCGTTTGGTGAGCTGTATATCCGCTCTTGATGGTCTGTTGTTTCCGGAGGGATGATTATGGACTAAAATAATTCCATGTGCTCTGTTCATGACCGAGCGCCGAAGAACTTCCGGTGGATCTACAATAGTAGCATTACTGCCGCCTATGCTTATTTTATCGTAACTGAGCAATATTTTAGCCGAATTAACATAAGCTACAATGAAGACCTCTTTATGTAAATCCCGGAGCACCGGACCAAAGTAGCCATATACTTCCTCCGGCTGGCGAAAAACAATTTTTTCTTTATCGGAATCTTGATTTAGTCTGCGGGCGAGCTCGAAAGTAGCCATAAGTGTAATGGCCTTAACCTTTCCAATACCTTTAATCCGGCTTATCTCTTCCCAGTCGCATCGGGCCAGCTGATGCAACCCATTAGCCTGCTCTAACAGGCTCCGTGCTGTTTCAAGCACATTCATACCTTTCGAGCCCGAACGCAAAAGTATTGCGATGAGCTCCGATTCGGTTAATACATCTGCGCCATTCTGCATTAGTTTTTCTCTTGGCTGCTCATTTTCCAGCAGGTTTCGCACTCCCTGCCGGCTTGGGGCAGTTTCTTTTTTAGTGGTTTCGTAGTGGGTATCTACTAAAGCTACTTCATTCATAGGAATCAATCTGGTTATTATTTTTTTTAACCAGAGAGGGAAACAGCCAAAACCTTACAGGAAAAGAAAAATTTTATATCAAAACGGTGTCTTAACCCTTTCTGGGCATGTGTTGAGCGTAACAAAACAACAAGACCGCAGCGCAGGAAGGGAGGTATAATTTGAAAAATATGTTACCCGGAGAAACATAATATTATCGTATTTGTTTTCTCCGGGTATCCGGCTTTACCAGGCGCTCATTTCCAGCCCGATCTGTGTAGTATGGTTACGTTGATCTCGCTGCCGCTTGCTGTAGTCTTTATACCTTATGATGGATTACCGGGCGTTTAGCAGCCCACCCGAGGTTTGTCGCTAATATTGTTTTGATACCATACCGTCAGATTCCAGGTCCTCCCATAAGTGGCTCGTTGGCTGAGCGAATGCTGGCATTTGGCAGACCATCGGGATTTGCGGTTCGAATCATTTTGATGGCATCCAGAACAATTTCAAGATGTTTTTCTTTTGAATTTTGGTAGAAAGACTGAGCAGCTCCACTCAACTTTGGCTTACCGTGTAATGGTTTGTCGCTTACGCAAAGGAGGGTTGCATTGGGTATCCTGTACCGGAAGCCGTTTGTAGCTACTGTGGCCGACTCCATGTCTACACCAATGCTACGACTAATATGGATTTCGCCTATAGATCGCTTCTTGGAGAACTCCCAGTTTCTATTGGCAGTAGTATATACGGTACCTATACGGTAGTTCATACCATAGCGCTCAAGAGTTTCTTTCAGGTAAAGATTAAGAGAATAATTCGGGATAATGGGCACGCTTAACGGTATATCTTCATCAAGCACATGATCGGCTCGCATATACCCGCTTGCTAGCACAAAATCGCCAATTTCCTGGTGGTTACGAAGTCCGCCACAGTGACCAACCATAACCATTAAGTCTGGCCGAAGAACCGCAATATGGTCGGTACAGGTTTTTGCATTGGAAGGACCCACGCCGATATTGACAAGTGAAAACCCTAGATTGTCGTCTAGTTTGTGATGATAAGCCGGCATTTGAACCCCATCCCTGGAAGGTTTTACGCAATCAGGAAATTTATGCTTGAAAACCTCAACATGCATATCGTAGTTAGTAAATAAAATAAACCGTTGAAAATCTTCTGCCTTAGTACCTGTATAATGTTCGAGGCGATCCAGACTAAGATCTATACGTTCGGGGCGAAATAAAAAAAGCTTTTTCATGGTGAAGTCCATATCGTCTTCATCCAGAAAATCGAGCAGTGCCGGGTTGTTTAGCTTTAATATTTTGTTAGATGGGGTAATCGTAATTCGTGCGCCCATATTTATGAGCTTGCGCAATTCGCGATTCAGGTACCAGCGGTAAACTTTGGGTTTGGCGAACTCACCGGTTATATCCGGATTGTGTTCAGACCATTCCCTTTTTACGGTTAGTTTAGGATAAAAACCACTATCGTATATTTGCTCAAGACAGTCGCAAGCTTTAAGGACCGCTTTGGAAATATCTTCCTCGGTACATTTATCGGTTTTAATATATTCGAATGAGTATTGCATAATAGGTTGTTAGCAAGTTTAAATACAGTCGGTGCTTCCGTAGTTCGATATCAGAATCGATTGGATAGCCGGAAAATAAATCGGGTATGGAATGGCGATAGCATTATTGTTGATGCTACTAACAGTTACCGGCTTCTGCTTATTCATAAAACCTGTGCAAGATCTAAAAATGAGGCCGGAATCCTGAATTCCATTTAAATTTGCTTAATATAGCGTATTTAGGCCTAAATGCGGAATGCTTGTTCCTGATGTTTATGCGAAAGACATTTACCCGAAATACCTTTCAGACTTTTCTTCTAATGCTTCTCAAATAATAAAACTAGCTAATGGGTAATAAGAAATTGGAGTGGGAAACCACTTCTAAAAAAATAATCTGCAAAACAAGAGTGTTTGAAGTTGTTCAGAAAATAATGCGACCTTTAGATTTGAGGGGGAAGGAAGCAGAATTTTCTACTTTATATGCACCCGACTGGATTAATGTTGTGGCTGTAAGCTCAGCTGGAGAAGTGCTTCTTGTAAAGCAATTTCGCTATGGAACCGAACGCCTTTCCCTTGAAATTCCGGGCGGGGTTATCGATCCGGATGATGAAAACCCGCTCTATACCGCTAAGCGAGAGCTAATGGAAGAAACGGGTTATACAGCAAAAAAATGGTCTAAATTAGGAGTTATTACCAGTAATCCGGCTTTGTTTAATAATAGCTGTCACGTTTTTTTGGCGGAAGAATGCAAACAAACTCACCAACAGCAGCTAGATGAGCACGAGCGAATTGAATTAATTAAACTGTCTCTGGATGATTTCTTCAATCGCATTAAAAACGGTGAAATTGATCATGCGCTTGCTGTAGCTGCTGCAGGATTATTTCTATTGCATAAAAGAGTTAGCTTAGACGTTTAATTATAAATAAATGGCAAATATTATAAATTTTGCCGTTATTGTTTATTGTTAAAACACCCATATATCTAAGAAACATATTATATTTCAAACCGAGAACTCATGAGTGCTAAACTGAGGCCAGAAGAATTGAAGGCGTATTTCAGCGATGGGAAAGAATTTAATGCTGCTGATTTAGCTTTTTTTTATGATTCGATGGGTGAGCCGGATCTCAATAAAAATACGTTGCTTGCGCGTATTTTCGCGCTTAAGCAAAAAGGCATTATTTCAAGTAAAAAGCGCGGCATTTTTGTAGTTGGGGGGCGCCCATGGCTACAACAACTTTCTACTGATGAAGCCATCACCCTACAGCAAAAACTTACTGAAGAATTACCGCATATTAATACAGCAGTATGGGATACATCGAGGCTTTTCAGGCTTTTAGAAATAAACACAACTAATCCTTATCTGTTAGCAGAGGTCGACAAAGAAGCCACAGAAACCGTGTTTTCTTTACTTTGCCGGTGGAGGAAAGATGTGTTTCTTAATCCGGATGAAATTATTCTGAGGAGATACGCCAGCATGCACGAAAAGCCAGTACTTGTCTCTCCGCTTATTTCTGAAGCACCACTTGAAAAAATCGGTAATCACACCATCCCGTCATTAGAAAAGCTGATAGTAGACCTGCAGGCCGGGGAGCTTTATCTTAAGGAAATGGTTGGAAACCCGACCCGAAACTTCATTAAGCTGGCTTTTGAAAATAATATTATAAATCATAGCTCACTACAACGCTATGCATCGAGGAGAGGCTGTATAAAAGAGGTGGAAGCTTTTTTACGCAGTTTGAATATTAACCTGGAAAAAACCCGGAAACCTACAGATAATGGCTGATATAAAACGAAAAAAAGTAAGCTATATAGCGGGAGATCTCGTTATGCTTGGTTTACTTCTTATAAACCTTGGTCTTATTCTTTTCGACTGGCTTTTTCATAGCCAGCTGTTCAGGGATCTGGTTTTTAATATTTCACCTGTTTTCTATGAGTTTTATGATTCAACTATTCATGCCGATTTTATTCTTTATGATCTGGCATTTATACTAATTTTTTTGACCGAGTTTTTTGTAAGGTGGATCATTTCTTTACGAAATAAAGAATTTGCAAAGTGGTACTATTATCCATTTGTGTATTGGTACGATTTGGTAGGCTGTATACCCATAGGAGGCTTCCGTTTTCTGAGGTTGCTACGTATTGTAACGATAATTGTCAGACTTCAGAGAATAGGGTGGCTTGTACTTGAAAACTTTGGCCTTTATCGTTTTATAATGCATTATTTCAACCTGTTTATTCAGGAAGTAACAGATAGGGTAACTCTTACTATACTTTCGAATGTGCGTGAAGAGCTCGAAGACGGAACCCCTGTTATAGACCGTATTGTAGACGAAGTTCTAAGACCAAGACAGGCTGAGCTAACACAATGGGTTTCGGCAAGGTTGCAGCATGCAGTGTCTGCGGGGTATGCTGTGCACGAAGATGAAATAAAAGCATATGTTCATCAAAAAATAAACGATGCCGTAGAAAAGAATAAGGAGCTACGAAGTCTGGAGGTTTTGCCAGTTATGGGAAGGCTGATAACCCGGCAAATTGAAGATGCTATTAAAGACATCGTTTTTGGCGTAGTGCACGGTATAATACGCGACTTAAGTTCGCCGAATAATAAAGCTTTTATTGAGGATCTGTCGGATTTATTGATCGCAGAAGACCCTAAAGAAACCCCGGAGGCAAGGCTTCTGAATCTTCAGGTCGCAGATATATTGTCGGAGAGTATATCTGTTGTAATCGACCGCGTGAAAGAGCGAAAATGGACTCCCAGAGAACTGGCAGAAGCAGAACTTCGTATGGAGAAAAAAGTTCTGCATTCTGCCAGTAAATGAGAATAAATTTATTCTAATCGAATAGCTGGTTATTAAACAGCTTAGAATCGTCGAGCGGCTTACTTAGGGTAAGAATTTTGTTTGCCACAAGCCAATCCATATATTTTTTCCAAACTGAGCGGTTCATTGTTCCCCACTCGTTGTTCTCGCCGAAGTAGAATCCTTTTGCAGCGTTAATCGACTTGGTTATGAACTCAACATCATTCCAATCGTCGTGGTCTATTACATTGCATAGAAAAGCGGCTGCAGATTCTGGCTGTTCGCAGATTTCCCGAAATGCTTTTTCGGAGACTTCCATGAACTTCTTGAAAACTACTTTTTTGCGTGGTAACTGCTTAACATGGCACATGAGCAGGTGAGAGTAAGCATAAGGCACATGATATTTTCTGAGCGGGAAAATATTCAGGTTTACATTATTATGTGCTGCTTTAACTCCTTCCCATGGCTGGTAGATCCATGTTGCATCAGCTTCTCCCTTAATGAATTCATCCCAAATCTGCGGCTTTTCGCGATCGAAGGAATCAAATTCGCCGTTACCTCCATCATTCCTGATGAGCATGCGCAACATGTCTTCTTCATACTTGAATCCGTAGCTCAAGTATCGTCTTCCGTCGAGAATGGAGGGTCTGCCAAGACCACTTTCTCTAAGTGTGGCAACAGCACTTGGATCTTGCTGAAAAATAGTAGCAACAGATACTATGGTTGGAATTTTGCGGGTGGTTGTAACATAGGCAATTATGCTTTCACTACTTGATATAGCAAAATCTACCTTTTGCTTGGCCAACCTTCGAGCCGGAGTCATATTATATCCGTCGAAAGCCGGATATATAAACTCAACGTCTAAATCGGCTTCGTCGTACCAGCCTTTATGCAAAGCGTAAAAAAAGCCCGCGTGAACTACACTTGGTGTCCAGTCTAATGCCAGACGAATTCGTTTCATACTTTTTAACATAGATCTCATTATTTCTGCTTTTATGCAGGATTAGGAGGTATCTACAGTCCCTATGCGATTACCTCAGTTTATTCTTTGTGTACTTTCATTAATGCACCAAAACCGCAGGAATCAAAAACGGTTTTGCTATTCTTTTATGGACAAAACACTTGACTAGATTATGCCTAAACAATATTGCTTTCTTAAATATATTCCCACCTTTAATAAAGCTAATATGATTCATCTTTTATGTTTGATTATTTCTGTTAAGAGTGATTCTTTATTTCTATCCGTATTTTTTTGAAAAGCCAGTTAGGCTTTAAATCTTACATTGCTATTCAAAGCTATCTAACTAAATTCGAAAGGGCTTTTTCATACTTGAACGTAAAAAATACCCAGCCTAACTTTGATCTGTTGTGACATTTGATTGACACTTCTTTTTGTATCGTTCTTTATTAACACATTATTGAGACAAAATGCGGACTCTAATAATAGTTAATCGTAATCAATTTTTAAATTTGAAATTTTTAAAAAGCCTAAAAGATTTAACATCTGTTTATATGTGTATAAAAAGCCATAAATATCAGACACTTGAACTTTATAAAGAATGTTTCTTTATAAAAATTGAAAGTTATTTTGCTCAATTAGCTTTTGGTTTATTATCTAAAACTGTCGCACATGGTATGAGATCGTGTAAATTTTAGAAGCTGTCATACTGCCAAAATAAAAGTGGTAAATACGTGCAATGTTCAGATTATAGATTAAACTCAGTGCTTATCGCAATTTACTAAAATTCTTGGGTGACATAAAAAGTCACTTAGAAGTTTTAGCCGAAACAATTCGGCTATCAAGACATAGATACTCAATTTTATAAAATCACACGGCCAAATCAATTTTAATAAGAAGAATTATGAAAAGCTGAACATAAAAAAACAATAACATGATTGTATTAGATACCCAAAGAAAAACTTTGAAAAGACCATTTATGCAGAACTGTGTTTGGTCGTAGAGCAGAATATATGTCTGTAAACGATTTTACTAATCCTTTTGTATGTAGTTGTTTTAAGTGTGTATATCTTTTATAAAAATAGAGTGCAGATAACAATTGAAACAGCTTAATTCAAAAAAAAGCAGAAATGTAACATCAATACATATTCAGTAGCTAGCGATTAGGTAACCTTTGAAGGTAAAAAGTACAGAGCTAAATTTCTTAAAAATAATAACTCATGGCATTTAGCCCCCGAAGGTCATCGGGCATTGATTTACGCATTCTTAACATTTCTATATACTATGCTCTTATGATTGAAGGACTCAACTTAAGCTACTGAATTGTACTCATTTAAATTAAGAAGAGCAAACATAATTGATTAAAAACAAAGAATCTGCAAAAGAAAAAAACTTTCTTTAGCAGTATAGACTCTTTATTCATTGGCTTAGTAAATGAACTGTTTGATTTGAGCAGATACTGCTACTAAGGCATTTATGTAGAAAACGAAACCATAGCGTTTTCCAGTTTATTTTTTATTGATTTTAAAAAAAGACTAATGGGGTATCAAAATCTGATTCTTTGGATTAAAGCACAGATGAGCTATTCCAACAGTGATCTATTGTATTGGATAGAAGGCTTTGCAAAACCACTCTTTTGCCCGCCTTCTTTCTTGGAGCAAAAATAAAATCTTCGAATAGATAGCCTATACTCCGGTTTTATTTTT